>JAILNL010000167.1 GCA_024691625.1 Schwartzia sp. (in: firmicutes) | reverse complement strand
TACTGGGGCCAGTACATTTTGGCTGTAGAGGGCGCCGTATCTACTACTGATAACGGTACGTTCTGCATGTCAGGCGGAAAACCGTTTGTTGAGACGCTGCAGCGTGTTGCAAAGGGAGCAGCCGCTATCATTGCGTATGGTACGTGTGCAACAGACGGCGGTATTCAGGGGGCAAAACCGAACCCGACAGGTTCTGCGGGTGTCAAACATTACACGGGCACGAAGCCTATTATCAACGTACCGGGCTGCCCGCCGATTCCTGAGGTTATGACAGGCGTTGTAATGCATGTTGCTTTGTTTGGCAAGATTCCGCCACTTGATTCCGAAGGACGTCCAAAGCAGTTCTATGGAAACCGTATTCATGATACATGCTACCGCCGTCCGTTCTTCGATGCGGGCATGTTCGCAGACAGCTATGATGACGAGGGCGCTAAAAAAGGCTGGTGCCTTTACAAGCTCGGATGCCGCGGACCTGAAACATATAATTCCTGCGGCAATTTGCGCTGGTATCAGGGCATGTCCTATCCGATTCAGTCCGGTGCTGCCTGCATCGGCTGCTCAAATGCTCATTTCTGGGACGAGGGACCAATGTTCGCACGTCTGCCGGAATACGGGCCGCTGGGCGATATCGACAAAATCGGCGCAGGTCTTGCGGTTGCGACGGCAGCCGGTGTTGCTGTTCATGCGGCAGCAAGTGTTGTACAGAAACAGCAGCGTGATAAAGATAAAGAAAATGGGAAAGAGCAGGTGGGCAATAAATGAAACACGTAGTAGTTGATCCGGTAACGAGAATTGAAGGCCATCTGCGCGTAGAGATGCAGGTGGATGAAGCTTCCGGAAAGGTAACCGATTCCATTTCCAGCGGTACAGCATGGCGCGGCCTTGAGCTTATCCTGCACGACCGTGATCCGCGTGACGCATGGGCATATATCCAGCGTATCTGCGGCGTCTGCACGACGGCTCATGCTCTTGCAAGTGTCCGTGCGGTAGAAGATGCTCTCGGAATCAAGATTCCGAAGAACGGAAACTATATCCGTAATATTATGGCTGCGTCACTTACGGTGCAGGACCATATTGTTCATTTCTATCATCTGCATGCCCTTGACTGGGTCAGCCCGGTTGCTGCTCTTTCAGCAAATCCGGAAGCAACGGCAAATCTTCAGAACGCTGTACTGAAGACCTACAAGCTTCCTTTCAGCGGCCCGGCAGGTACGGTAACGGAGGCATTTCGCAAAGAAGTTCCCCGTGCTACGCCTTCCTATTTCAAAGGTATTCAGGATAAGGTAAAGGCAATTGTTGAGAGCGGTCAGCTGGGTATCTTCTCCGCGCAGTGGTGGGATCACCCGGACTATAATCTGCTTCCGCCTGAGGTTCACCTGATGGCGGTTGCTCATTATGTAGAGATGCTGGACAAGCAGCGCGAGCTTGTTACTCCGCATGTTATTTTCGGCGGTAAGAATCCGCATCCGCATTATGTTGTCGGCGGTATGCCATGCTCCATTTCCATGGATGACGGCAACTCGCCGATAAATACGGCACGTCTTGATATTGTTGACCGTGCGGTTAATTTGGCGCGTAATCTCGTAAATGAATATTATCTGCCAGACCTTCTTGCCATCGGTCACATTTATGTCCAGAAGGGCATGACAGACGGCGGCGGTCTTGCTAAAGAACGCGTTATGGCATTTGGTCAGTTCCCGCTTGAGACGACTTCGACGACTCAGGACGGAGCCTTCTTCAAGAATCTCCTTATCCGCAGCAACGGTGTTGTTGAAAACTTCGGTCAGGGTGTCATGAAGGCGAAGTTCACTGAGATTACGGGCGACGACCTCAAGAATCCTGAGGTATTCGGCGAGGCTGTTACACACGCATGGTACGAATATGAAGGAAAAGACGGAGATGCTCAGCCGCGTCATCCGTGGGAAGGCCAGACGAAGGCCAAATATACGGGTCCGAAGGTCGGTACACCTACAGATTGGAAGGAGCTTAATGAGAAGGGCAAGTACTCATGGCTCAAGACTCCGCTGTGGCACATGAAGATGTGTGAGGTCGGTCCGCTGGCTCACTACATCATCATCTATACAAAGGCTAAACAGGGACTCCTGCCTGATATGACATGGGCAGAGAAGATGATGGTAGATCAGATTGAGGCAGTTTCGAAGGTTCTCGGACTGGCTCCTGAGGTATGGCTCCCGACTATGGTCGGCCGTACGGCTGCCCGTGCTCTTGACTGCCAGCTCAATGCTGAGGTCGAGAAGTTCTTCTTCGATAAGCTCATCGAGAATATCAAGAGCGGCGATACACAGGTTGCTTCCATGGATAAATGGGATCCGTCCACATGGCCTAAACGTGCTGTCGGTGTCGGTCTCTACGAAGCACCGCGCGGAGGTCTCAGCCACTGGATAACAATCGAGAACGGCAAGATTTCCAATTATCAGTGTGTTGTTCCGACTACATGGAACGCATGCCCGAGAGACGACAAGGCGGGCCACGGCGCATACGAGATGGCTATGATGGACACGAAGGTCAAAATCGCAGACAAGCCGCTTGAAATCGTCAAGGTCATCCGCTCCTTTGATCCGTGCATGGCATGTGCAACGCATCTTTTCAATGAGAAGGGCGAAAAGATTAATGTTGTTACGACCGATCCATACGGCGGCATGCATGTCGACGCCTGAGAGAGGTGAGTGAATATGGTTAAGGAAGAACGGAGGATATATTACCTCTTCAGTCCGTTCCTGCGGATATTCCACTGGATTATGGCAGTAAGCATCCTTGTGATGTTTGTTTCCGGGCTTTTAATCACGAAGCCGGTTTACATCAACGCTCTTGAACCTACGTATACGCTGTTTCTCGTTGATGTGACACGAAGCGTGCATTTCCTTGCGGCGTTCGTGTTCTGTGCTTCGCTGATTCTCCGCGTCTACGGATATATCATCAACCGCGGCGACCGTCTGTTCCCGCGTGTTTTGGAAGGCCATTTCTACTCTGAAACTGTTGATGTGGCACTTCATTATATGCTTCTGAAGAAATCCCATGCACCGTTCCTGAGAAACCCGCTGGCACGTATGTCCTATGCAGGACTTTACGTTATGGCAGCAATCGAGATTGTTACAGGCTTTGCTATGTACAACATGGCAGACCCGAACACTATAGGAGGCTTCCTGTTCGGCTGGGTGAACACGGTGCTCGGCGGAGAGTACATGACTCATGTGGTACATCACTACTGCGCATGGGGTATCATGCTCTTCGTTATCGGTCATATTTACATGGCTATCCGCGCGGATTTCATGGAGGGCGAGGGAGAAATTTCCAGTATGTTCAACGGTACCAAGCTTCTGGAGCATGAACCGAAGGACGCCTGTGAGGTTGAGCCTCCCAAAACGAAATAAATATATGGAGGAATTCACTGATGTGTAAAGAATGCGGCTGCGGCCAGAATAACGGAAATACCCGTCTGCAGTTTATTACCGAAGGATATACGGAAGAAAGTGCAAAGACGGTCGAGAAGGCGCTTCTCGGACTGCCGGGAGTAATGTATGTTCATATTCACTGGCATGAGGGAGAAACGACAATTGATTATAATCCGTCCAAGACAAAAATGACGGAAATCATCAAGGTATTTTCGGATAACGGTCTCGAAGCCGGATTGTAATGATTTTCCGAGGGGACGCCGAAGGGCGTCCCCTTTTTTTAGAATAAATATCCGAGTACTTGTGATAAAATGCAGACAAGGATATATTAGGAGGTGGACGGATGCACGAGATGTCGCTAGCGGAGGGAATACTCGATATCACG
>JAILNL010000153.1 GCA_024691625.1 Schwartzia sp. (in: firmicutes) | reverse complement strand
CATTACCTCACGGGCGCGTCCTATAACTACGGCTTCTACAGCAACCCGGAGATGGACGCTCTCGGACATGAGCTGCACAATACCTTCGGCGCTGATGCCCGCGCGAAGCTGGCAATCCGCATGGAGCAGCTGGCCCTCGACGACTGTGCTTACATTTACGCTTCCCACCTTCGCATGGGACTTATCATGAAGAAGGGCATTAAGGGCTTTGCGGCGCATCCTTCGGACTATTACGAAATCACATCGGAGCTTGATAAGGAATGACAGAAACAGAAGGAAATCTTCTTGCAGTTGAAAATTTAAAAGTTTCCTATAAAGATAAAGCGGCTGTGGAGGGAATCTCCTTTTCCATGAAGCCTTCGGAGGTGCTTGCCATTGTCGGTGAATCCGGCAGCGGCAAGAGCACCATTCTGAAGACGGTCATCGGTCTTTTGGGAAAGGAAGCCAGGGCAGAGGGAAGCGTACGCCTGCGGGGAAGGGAGCTTTTGTCTCTTTCGGACAGGGAGAGACGCGGACTCAACGGACGCGGTATGGCTATGATATTCCAGAACGCCGGGGCCTCCTTCTGCCCAATCCGCCGTATCGGAACGCAGATTACGGAGAGCATCCGCGCTCATGAGGACTGGAGCAGGGAGCAGATACGCGCCCGTGCCGAAGAGCTTATGGACGCTATCGGACTTGAGCACTCAGTGTGGAACGCCTATCCCTTCGCCCTTTCGGGGGGCATGGGACAGCGTGCGGGCATTCTTTCCGCAATGATGCTTTCCCCTGAGCTTCTCCTTGCCGACGAGCCCACCTCGGCTCTCGATACCGTCACTCAGATGAAGGTGGTCAGGGAGCTTTTGAAGGTCCGTAAAAAGGAAAACTCCGCGATTCTTCTTGTTACACACCACATGGGCGTTGCCCGCTGCATGGCGGACAAGGTTCTTGTGATGAAAAAGGGACGTGCGGTGGAGTATGGCACGGCAGAGCAGATTTTCTGCAGTCCGCAGGAAGCCTACACAAAGAGTCTCATCAAGGCGGTGCCCTGCGCGCTTCGGAAGGAGTGTGTCTGCTGATGGCGCTTTTGGAGCTTCAGAATATCGTGAAGAGCTTTCAAAAGGACGGCGCATCCGTCCGCGTGCTTGATGATGTTTTTCTTTCCGTTGAAGAAGGAAAATGTCTGGGCCTCGTAGGGCAGAGCGGCTGCGGAAAGAGTACCCTTGCACGCATTGCCTCGCGGCTCACTGATGCGGACAGCGGCAGGATTCTTTTCGACGGCAGCGACATCACAGAGGTTAAAGGAAATGAACTGCGTCCGGTTTATGACCGTATGCAGATGGTTTTTCAGCAGCCGGAGGCTTCCTTCGACCCGCGCCGTCTTCTGGGCTGGAGCATATCCGAGCCGTTGAGAAGGCATGGCGTATCCGAAAGTGAATGCCGTGAACGCACGGCACAGCTTCTGACTGAGGTGGGGCTTGAGCCTGCCTACGCGGAGCGCTATCCCCACGAGGTCAGCGGCGGCGAATGCCAGCGCGCGGCTATTGCGAGAGCGCTTGCGCTGCGGCCGAAGCTTCTGATATGCGACGAGATTACCAGCGCCCTTGACGTCACCATACAGCGTGAAATCACGGCGCTCATACGAAGCCTAATCGATAAGGGCATGACGTGCCTTTTTATCACCCATGACCTTGCGCTTCTTCCCGATGTGGCGGACTCTATCGCCGTCATGGAAAAGGGCAGGATAGTGGAAACGGGTAACGTGGAGGATATTACCTCCCACCCGCAGTCTTCTGCCGCACGTGAGCTTCTGGAGGCAGGCCTTTTCGAAGAAGGCTTTGAGGAGTGAGAAAGAATCATGGATATTGAAAAAATGGCGCGGTACTGGTCAGAGGACGCGGACAACTACGGAAAAATCATTGAGGACGAGCTTTCGAGCTTTCGCGTTGGCGCGTGGCAGGAGCTTTTGAAAAAGCAGATGCCGAAGAACGCCCGTGAAGTGCTTGATTTCGGCTGCGGCCCGGGATTTTTCAGTATCATTCTGGCAGATATGGGCTATAAGGTAACGGCCATTGACTGTTCGGAGGGAATGCTTTCCCGTGCGCGCAAAAACGCCGAAAGCGCAGGACTGTCGGACAAAATCACGTTTAAGGATATGGACGTATCGGACATGGATTTTCCTGACGGCTCCTTCGATGCCGTGCTCAGCCGAAATGTAACATGGACGCTTTCAGACCCGCGGAAGGTGTACGCTGATGTGTACCGTGTACTCCGTCCGCTGGGACGCGTGCTGCTGTTTGATGCCAACTGGCAGCTTTGTCTTTATGATGAAGCGCTGGACCGCGAAAACAATCGCAGGCATGAGGAATGTATCCTTATATACGGAAGCGATTTTGACAGCGATATTCCCATTACCGAGCCCTTCGATGCAAGGGAGCTTCCCCTGAGCGGAGTCAAGCGCCCTTATTGGGACGTTGAAGCGCTGAGAATGACAGGCTTTAGAAACGCCCATGCGGTGAAAGACCTCACCGCGACACTGTGGGACGAAAAGGAAAAGCTGCTGTACGGAGAAACACCCCTGTTCGGGGTGTTCGGCGACAAATGAAAAAAAGGTGCTTGGGCTTGAATAAGCCCGAGCACCTTTTTTGACATATTAGAGGGAGGCAGTTAAAAGCCCCCTTCTTGGAGGGTGTCAACATGCCGGTGGCATGTTGGCTTACAGCCAAAGGCTGTCGGGGGGAGTAAGCTGACGAACTAAGTATTATTATTTTGAACAACAAAAAAGAGCTGTGAATGACACAGCTCTCTTTTTGTCAGATATTGAAAAAATTCATTGTACGCTTCGTAAGCGTATACGCATCAAGCTCTTTGTTTTTCAGCAGATAATCCAGCGTGTATACCGCGAAGAAGGAGGAAATCGGCACGAAGCGGTTGATTTTGCGGAAATTTCCGTACATTAAAAGCTTGTGATATATCATATCGAAATCCTTTTTCGTCGGATTGTATTTTGCCATGACCTTCTTAAGCTTTCTGTCCTTCAGGCAGAAGGCATACATTTCGTCGATGACCTTCGGATTTTCCGTGTCATGCTCGTACGTGTCGATAAGACGGCGCACAGTGTTTAGCTTAGTGACCTGACGGTATATCTCGCTGAGGAAAAGCCCCAAAAGAACGAGAAGAACCAAGAGTAAAATATATTCCATTGAAACAACCACTCTCCTGTAAAATGCTACATTATTTAGTAAAGCATAATTACCGCTTTTTTTCAACTGTATGCGGGTTGATATTTCTTTGCCCAAAGGGGTTGGAAAGTGGCGGAAATATTGTAAAATATATGCGGGGTGAAAATGAATGGCAATGACCGCCGAACAGCGCGAGCGTCTTCAGGCGCAGGTGGATGCGCTCAAAAAAAGGCTTGAAATAGACTCAAACGATTTGGATTATGAGACACATCTGCATACTATCAGAACGCTGCAAAGAATTCTTGACAAAGAAATACAGCGTTCCAATGATTGACCGTGTCTTTTTTCGCCATGCTGTGTCAGCTGACGAATTAAACAAATAGGTCTTTTTCCATATTTTTTCAGATTCTTGTACGAAAATAGGAAAAATAAAAGTTTTGGAGGCAGACAAATGTCAGAGCGTATGACAATGCAGGAAGTGCTGAAGGAATACGGCGTTCCTGTAATAAAACTGGACATTCATGCCACCCGCACGGAATGTGAGGCGCTGA
>JAILNL010000083.1 GCA_024691625.1 Schwartzia sp. (in: firmicutes) | reverse complement strand
GTGCCCTATGCGTCAGCCTACGACGGTGCTCTCAACGGCGACGGACCTCATAAATACGACGTCCGCAGAGGAGCCTATGAGCAGGAGGGCGGATCCACTATCAAAGTGAAACCGGGACGCTATAAGGTCGAAGAACCGGAGCCGGCTCCCGTAGAACGACCTGCAGAAAAACCTGTACCAAAAGAATAACGCCATACCAAAATTGCCTTCCCAACGGGAAGGCAATTTTATATTTTTCATACACATATAATGCGCATTGTGTATAATATAAACAGGAGTATATTAAAACCTATATGTTGATGGGAGGAGTTACTAATGAGATTCTTCAAGTGCAATCTGTGCGGCAACATCATTCAGGTACTTAAAGACGGCGGCGGACAGCTCGTCTGCTGCGGCCAGAACATGACCGAGCTTGTCCCCGGCACAACAGACGCGGCTCAGGAAAAACATGTCCCTGTAGCAACAGTATCCGGCGATACTGTAACCGTCAAAGTCGGAAGCGTCGAGCATCCGATGACACCTGAACACTACATTGAGTGGATTCTTATCGAAACAAGCGGCGGCTGCCAGATAAAGAATCTCACCCCGCAGGATGCCCCGGCAGCCACATTCAAACTGGCTGAAGGCGAAAAACTGGTCAAGACCTACGCATACTGCAACCTCCACAGCCTCTGGGCATCGTAATACAAAACGCCTTCTCCGTTAGGAGAAGGCGTTTTTATTCCCCTTTTCAAACACTTTTCATTCTTCCCCAGACTTCTTTCATAATTAATCATAATGCTTTCATAGTCTATCATAATCCTTTCACATAGTTGTCATATAATTCAGTCAACGGGTTATCCCGAATCAATAGTAAACCGAAAGGATGATTCTATGAAAACAACGAAATGGACAAACGGACTCTGCGCACTGGCAATCGGTGCATCAGTAATCGGAACCGCAATGCCTGTCATGGCATCCGAAGCACCGGCAACAGTTGCCGAAGTAACAGAACAGAGCGGTGCCCTCAACGGAACAGGAGAACATAAATACGATGTACGCCGCGGTGCTTTCGAACAGGAAGGCGGGGCCAATGTGCAGGTAAGCCGCGGACGCTACGAACAGCCCTCCTCAGACAAAGCCGAAAAAACGACTGATACAAAAATCTCCGACAAAAAGGAAAGCAAAGATAAACAGCAGGACGTAAAAACAAACGACAAACGCGCAACGGAAAACATTCGCGACTCAAAGCGCACTACAGACAAAACTTCCGAAGTCAAAGCTTCTGAATCAAAACTCCCCGAACCCAAAGCACCTGAAACAACCTACCCTGAAATGAAAAAACCCGAAACAAACACCTCCGGCACCATGAAACACCAGATCCCTGAAACAAAATCCCCGGAGCAGGATAAAACGCAGGAGCTCCCTACCCTGAACCCGGATCTCGATAAATAAATAATCCACTTAAAATCCAATTCCTTAAAGTCTATGTATATTACACCCTCCTCGTAATACTGCATAGAAAACCTTACGAAACACAGCACCCCCATAAGTCAGGCCTGGACAACCTGACTTATGGGGGTACTGTGCCTATTTCTTTTCCTTTTATAATAAAGCATTCGTTATACTCCATTTTGTTACATGTGATATAATTTTATCAAAATTTATGTCGACAAGCTTTTGACTTAACGCTGTTAAACTACGAATTCTTAACTATGAAAGGAACTTCCACATGTTTTTCTTCTTTTTTGATGATACTATCGAAGACAATATAATTATTTATAATACGGATGACGGCAAGGCTAACGTTAAATTATACGCAAATGACGGCACAGTATGGGCTACAAAAAGAGCAATGGCTGAACTCTTTAATTGTACAACCGACAACGTGTCACTACACCTAAAAAACATCTACGAAGAAAATGAATTGGATGAAAATTCAACTACCGAGTATTTCTCGGTAGTTCAAAATGAAGGCACTCGCGAAGTTACAAGAAAAACTAAATGTTACAATCTTGATGCCATACTTGCTGTGGGCTTCCGTGTCCGTTCCCCCAGAGGCGCACAGTTCAGACGCTGGGCAAACAGTACCCTAAAAGGTTATTTGCAGAAAGGTTTTGTCTTAGATGACGAACGGCTGAAAAATCCTGATGGCCGCCCGGATTATTTTGATGAACTTCTTGCTCGCATACGTGACATCAGAGCCAGCGAAAAACGGTTCTATCAAAAAATCAAAGATCTGTTTGCTTTATCGTCTGACTACAACAGCGATGATAAAAAAACTCAGCTTTTTTTCGCGGAAACACAAAATAAACTTATATACGGGGTTACCGGATTAACCGCTGCGGATCTGATTGTTAAGCGTGCTGACGCCACCAAACCCAACATGGCCTTAACCTCATGGCAAGGAGAATATGTAAGAAAATCAGACATTACCATTTCAAAAAACTATCTTACTGAGGATGAGCTTGACTCATTAAATCGCTTGGTCACGATTTTCCTTGATAGTGCTGAATTAAGAGTAAAAATGAAGAAAACTCTCACTTTAAAGTATTGGAAAAATGCAGTAGACAACCTACTCAAAGAACACGACATACCACTTCTTACAAACTCGGGAAACCATTCCCATGATTACATGAAAGAACATGTTTTAAAGGTTTACTTGGAATTTGACAGTAAACGCCGCCATAGCGATGCCATCCAAGCCGATAAAGATGATATCATGGAGCTCGAAGAGACAATTCCTTTAATCACACGACGTAAAAAATAAAATTATTCAAAACGATTACCAAAAACTTACTAAAAAAACTTAATCCAAATCCTCAAAGCCTATGTATATTACACCCTCCTCGTAATACTGCATAGAAAACACATTGCTCCCCCTATAAATTAGATTAGGCCCTATAACTTATAGTGGGCTATATTGAATCCACAGAATTATCAGATATTATTTATTTTATATATTGAATATATCATTTAAAATATGTTAAGCTACTCCTAGCGTACAGCAAGATTTTGTGCTTGAGTTTCTCAAGC
>JAILNL010000102.1 GCA_024691625.1 Schwartzia sp. (in: firmicutes) | reverse complement strand
TGTTGTCATAGAAGTTCAGGCGGTGCGCGATTATCTCTATAAAGAACGAGGCGCGCATGTTATCGGGTATGTCAGTGAAATCAGTGATGCCGAGCTTGAAAGCAAGAAGGAAAAGGGATATAAGACCGGAGATATAATCGGTAAATTCGGGCTTGAAAAGATTTATGACCACTTGCTCAGAGGTACTAACGGAGGCCGTCAGGTCGAGGTTGATGTAACCGGTAAACCGGTTCAGATTTTGGGCAAGAAGGATGCAATTGCAGGCAATGACCTTATTTTAACCATTGACTGGAAACTGCAGTTAGCGGCTGAAAAGGCTATTGATGATCAATTAAAGCTTATTGGCGCTCATGCTGCTGCCGCTGTGGTCATGAATCCGCAGACCGGTGAGGTTCTGGCATTAGTCAGCCGCCCGGCGTTTGACCCGAATCTGTTTGTCCACGGGATTTCAGAAAAAGATTGGAACGCTATCAATTCCAATCCTTACTTCCCATTGGATAATAAAGCTATTACAGGTGAGTACCCTCCGGGTTCTACCTTCAAAATTGTCACAGGTACTGCGGCTTTAACTGAAGGGGTAATAACTCCGGAGGAAAAGATATTCGACAGTGGTACCTACTGGCTTGGTGAAAAAGGAAATGCCGACGGTGAAGCACTTGGCTGGCTGAATTTTACGCAGGCATTGGCTCATTCAGATAATGTCTATTTCTATGAGCTTGGATACAGACTTGGTGTTGACAGGCTTGAACACTATTCACGTATGTTCGGGCTTGGAGCGAAAACAGGAATCAATCTTCCTTATGAATCAGAGGGGCTTGTAGCCAATAAAGCGTACAAGGAAAAGGTTTTTGAGGAAGAATGGTATATTTCAGAGACTCTTGATGCCGCGATAGGACAGGGCTTTAACCTTGTTACACCGCTTCAGGCCGCTATGGTCATGGGTGAAATCGCTGCTGACGGACGCCGTTTTCAGCCGTATCTGGTTCAGCGTATAGTTGGGCCTGACGGAAGGACGGTACAGGAGTTCAAGCCTAAGCAGCTTTCTACTCTTGATGTTCCTATGGATGTTATACGCGAAGTACAGCGGGGATTGCGTGATGTTACCAAGATTGGTACGGCAGCAGCTGTTTTCGGGCCAAACTTCCCGATAGATTTGGCCGGTAAAACGGGTACAGCCGAAAAT
This sequence comes from Schwartzia sp. (in: firmicutes), assembly GCA_024691625.1. Lineage (GTDB taxonomy): Bacteria > Bacillota > Negativicutes > Selenomonadales > Selenomonadaceae > Schwartzia. The sequence goes on along the minus strand of JAILNL010000102.1, from coordinate 8,510 downwards.
CCGCAGGGAAGAGACCACGGCTGGTTTGTGGCATACGGTCCGTTCCAGAATCCAAACATCGTCATTGCCGTTATCGTAGAAAACGGCGGATATGGTTCTCAGTCTGCAGTTCCGATTGGGAAAAAGATAATAGAAGCTGCCTTCGGGTTAAATAAACCGGCTGCAGCGCCTGTGAAAAAGTAAGTAAAATCTATCCTTGATAGAAACAATAATGTTAGGCGGGGGACCTATGAGGGAAGAAGTTTTTAAGTTAAAGGGGAATCAGTCGGGGCTTCAGCTCGTATTTGACCCGAAGATTTCTTTTGAAACACTGCGCAACGAGATTCAGAAGCGGCTGGAATCGGGCTCGCAGTTCTTCAAACGCGGGACAGTGATTCAGCTGCCGCCGGATATGCTTTCCAAAGAAAATGAGGAAAGCCTGCGAAAGCTGTTTCATCAGTATGGCGTGCTGTTCAGGGTCGAAGTTTTAGAGGAACGTCCCAAACGCCACACTTCCACTAAGAAGGCAAAGCCGGAGGTGCCTGTTAATCCTCCCGAGCCGGCTGCTCAGGCAGAAAAGGCTGCTGCTCAGCCTGTTGCGGAAGAACAGAAGATGCTTGTTATCAACCGCACTGTTCGAAGCGGACAGGTTATTCAAACACAGGGCGGCGTTCTGATTTGCGGTAACGTTAATCCGGGTGCCGAAATTGTTGCAGGCGGAAGCATTGATATCCGCGGAACATGCAGAGGAATTGTTCATGCAGGGGCTTATGGGGACCGCAGTTCGTTCATTATTGCTGACTGTCTGATGCCTGTTCAGATTCGTATTGCAGATTTAATAGCACAGGCTCCGGATGCGATAGAAAAACCGTCGTATGCTGAGAAAGCCTCTGTTAAAAATAATCAAATTGTAATTGAACCTATAGAAAGGTAGGAGCAGAAATATGAGTGAAGTTATCGTTATTACATCGGGTAAGGGCGGTGTTGGTAAATCAACAACAACGGCAAGCTTGGGCGTAGGACTCGCAATGCGTGGCAAAAAGGTAGCACTGATTGATACGGATACGGGCCTGAGAAATCTTGATATTCTTCTCGGACTTGAGCGTCGTATTGTCTACACCCTTGTTGACGTAGCACAGAAGCGTGTCAATTATGGACAGGCACTTGTAAGACATAAGAAATACTCGAATTTGTTCCTGCTTCCTACATCACAGGTCGCTGATAAAACCGCAATTGAACCGGAGCAGATGAAACAGCTCGTCGATACCATGAGACATGAGTTTGATTTCATACTTATTGACTGCCCGGCAGGTATTGAGCAGGGCTTCCAGACAGCAGTTATCGGTGCTGACTGGGCTGTTGTAGTAACTATTCCTGAGGTTTCCGCAGTTCGTGACGCTGATAAAATTATCGGACGTCTGCAGGCTGTAAATAAAGATATCAAGCTCATCGTAAACCGTATTGACCCGCAAATGGTCAAAGCCGGAACTATGCTTGATATGACATCCATTGATGATATTCTTTCTCTGCCGTGCATCGGACAGATACCTGACGACAGAGAGGTTATCAATGCTTCCAACCAGGGTATTCCTATCATCGAGTGGAATAATACAGCAGCGGGAAGAGCTTATGACGATGTTGTAGGCCGTATCTGTGGAGAGGATATTCCGTTCAAGCCTTTTGAAACAGAAGGATTTTTCGCCCGTCTTAAACATGTATTTGGGCACTAAGGAGGGAATGTCGGACTATGAGTATTTGGGATAAGCTTTTTGGCGGTTCAAACAACCGATCTTCGAAGCAGATTGCTCACGACAGGCTTAAAGTAGTATTGATTCATGACAGAGCAAACGTATCTCCGGAAGTCATGAACCATATAAAGAATGACATCATTGAGGTTATTTCGCATTATATGGATATTGATAAAAACGCAATGGAAATCGCACTTGAAAACGATGCGGATTCCGTTGCACTGGTCGCTAATATTCCGGTGAATAATATGCGCCATGATGCAGGACGGCGTCGGTAATTTCACAGAAATTATTTGGATAACGCTTCTGGCTTGCCGGAAGCGTTGTTCTTTGTAATATGCCTTCATGAAATGTGGTTGATTTCTGTGATTGTTTGGGAGGCTTGTTGAGTTCATGATTAATAAGCGGTGGCTTAGAAGAACAGACTTTACTTTGATAATAGCAGTAGGCGCTATTATCATAATGAGTTTAGTAATCATAGGCAGTGCTACACATATAAATGAAGCTGCATCAGGACAGCGTTTTGCTTTTGTAGAACGTCAGGGCTTTTTTGCGGTTTTGAATATAGCATTGGCAGTGTTTTTTATGAATTTCGATTATAAAATGCTGCAGCGGTACGGAAAAAATCTTTATATTTTTAACCTGATTCTTCTGGTTGCGGTTATGCTTGTGGGGCACAGCGCACTGGGTGCTCAGAGATGGATACAGATTGGTCCGATTACATTGCAGCCTTCCGAGTTTGCAAAGCTCATTATGATTGTGTCTCTGGCATCTATGCTTGAGGATAAGGTTGGGAAATTAAACAGCCTGCAGGATTTGCTGCCTGTTGCGCTGTATGTGGGAGTGCCTTTTCTGCTGGTTCTTAAGCAGCCGGATTTGGGGACATCACTTGTATTTATCGCTATTTTCATCGGTATGGTTTTCGCCTGCGGAGTAAATTTGAAGCTGCTGGGCGGAATATTTGCCACAGGGATAGCCTGTGCTCCTTTGCTATGGCATTTTTTAAAGGATTACCAGAAAATGCGTATCATGGTATTCCTTGACCCGAACGTTGATCCGTTGGGATCAGGCTATCACATTATCCAGTCTAAGATTGCCATTGGTTCGGGAATGTTATTCGGAAAAGGACTTTTTGGAGGAACACAGAGTCAGCTGAACTTTTTGCCGGAAAACCATACAGACTTTATTTTTGCGGTTGTCGGTGAAGAGTTGGGCTTTATAGGCGCAGCTTTTCTGCTGCTGCTTTATTTGGTTGTGCTTTGGCGCGGTATTATGATTGCGCGTGATGCAAGCGATACATTCGGTATGCTGCTGGCTGTAGGTATCACATCCATGCTGGCATTCCATGTACTTGTAAATGTCGGTATGACTACGGGAATCATGCCTGTTACGGGAATACCTCTCCCGCTGATGAGTTATGGTGTCAGCTCGCTTACCACAAATATCATGTCGATTGCGATATTGATAAATATATACATGAAAAAGCATAAGCTAGTTTTTTAATGCTTGGAGGATTTAGGTTTTATGGTTCACCTTACGTCGGATATACTGCAGTCTGTCGTTAAGCCTGCGAGATACACAGGCAGCGAATGGAATGCTGTACATAAAGAATTAGATGGTATCACCTGCCGTTTTGCATTATCCATGCCGGACGTTTATGAAGTTGGTATGTCTAATCTTGGTTTGAAAATATTGTATGAGATTTTGAATAATCGTCATGACACATGGGCAGAGCGTGTATATGCTCCGTGGATTGACATGGAAGAGCACATGCGGAATAAAAACATTCCTCTGTTCTCCCTGGAATCCTTTACGGAGATGAAAGAGTTTGATTTCATCGGTTTTTCTCTGCAGTTTGAAATGTGCTTTACTACTGTACTCAATATGCTTGACCTCTCGGGTGTAAGCATTTGGGCGAAGGACCGTAAAGAAGATGATCCGTTCATTATCGGCGGAGGCCCCTGCGTTTATAACGTTGAGCCTGTTGCCGATTTCTTTGACCTGTTTGTCATCGGTGAAGCCGAAGAAGCTCTGCAAGAGCTTGTGGATGTTTTTGCTTCATGGAAAAAGGAAGGCCGTCCGGATGGACGCATTGGCTTCTTGAAGCGTGCAGCACAGGTTCATGGCATTTACGTGCCGTGTCTGTATACCCCGGAATACTCGAAAACAGGAATGTATACGGGAATCAAGCCTGTTGATGATAAGACACCGGCAGTAATATACAAGCGTATTATCCAGAACATGGACGACGTCGAAACAATGGAAAAACCGATTGTTCCATATATTGATATTGTCCATAACCGTATCATGCTTGAACTGTTCAGAGGCTGCTCCCGAGGCTGCCGTTTCTGTCAGGCAGGCGTAGCATACCGTCCTGTAAGGGAACGCTCTGAGAAAAAGCTTCGTGAATTGGCACGAAAGATGATTGACAGCACAGGATATGATGAAATCTCGCTGACCTCTTTAAGCTCAGCGGATTATTCATGTCTTGGCGGCCTTGTTGATAATCTCATGTGCGATTTTTCCAATGAAAAGGTCGGCTTTACACTTCCGTCTCTGCGTATCGACAGCTTCTCCATTGATCTGGCAGACAAAATGCAGCAAATTAGAAAAAGCGGACTGACATTTGCCCCGGAAGCAGGTACTCAGCGTATGCGTGACGTCATAAATAAGGGTGTCACTGAGGAAGATTTGCTGGCGGCTACGGGCGCGGCTTTTAAAAAAGGCTGGAAGACTGTCAAATTGTATTTCATGATCGGACTTCCGACAGAAACCGATGAAGACGTTATCGGAATCGCCAAACTGGCAAAAAAGGTAGTAGACCATTACAAGGAAGTTACAGGACGCAGAGGCGTAAAAGTAACCATCAGCGTGTCCTGCTTTGTTCCTAAAGCGTTTACCGCGTTCCAGTGGTTCGGTCAGAACACGCTGGAGGAGTTTGCCCGCAAACAGCAGCTCATTAAAGAGCATATTACGGACCGCTCTATCCATTATAACTATCATGATGCACATGTCAGTCTTCTTGAAGGTGTACTGGCGCGTGGAGACCGCAGACTTGCTCCGGTCATTTATTCAGCATGGAAAAACGGCTCAAGATTTGACGGCTGGACAGATCAGTTTGATTTGGAACGCTGGAACAAGGCTTTTGAGGAAAATAATATCGACCCGAATTATTACAATCACCGCAGCCGTGATTTTGATGAAGTGTTCCCGTGGGAGCATACAACACCGGGAGTAAGCCGTGCATTCTTGAAGCATGAATATGAAAAAGCCGTTGCCGAACAGCTGACGAAGGACTGCAGACGCGGCGACTGCACCGGCTGCGGAATCTGCCAGACGCTGGGAGTTAATATTGTAGATTGGGGGCGTAATCGTGCCTGAAAAAGCAGCTGCATTCACATATAGAGGCGAAGTAACCAAAGAGGCCGCGTTGCGCTTTATCTCTCATCTGGATTATTCGGCACTTATAGAACGTGCTATATGCCGCGCAAAGCTTCCCGTTGCATATTCCGAGGGTTTTAATCCCCACATGAAGCTGTCATTCGCATCAGCTCTTGCTTTGGGTGTTACGAGCGACTGCGAGTATATGGAATTTATTCTTTCAAAGGATTTATGTCAGCCTGAGGTCTTTGAGCGGTTAAGCGCTCAGCTTCCCGACGGCGTTACGCTGAAGGCTCTGAAAAAGGTTGAAGGCAAACATAAGGCTTTGATGTCTCTGGCTGATGAAGCACGGTATATAATTTCTTTTTCCGCAGAAGGGCAGGAGAAGGAATGGGCACAGGCGGTACAGGCGTTTAACAACGCTGAGGTCTGCATCTATCAGAGAGTGACACCGAAAAAGACACGCGAAATAGATATAAAGCAGTATGTCATCGGACAGCTTGAAATAAAGACGGAAAACAATATGATAGAATTAACCGCAGCCTTAAAAATTACGCCGCAGGGCAGTGTTAAGCCTGCAGAAATTGTTGAGTATATTTCTAAAACTCATGGGCTGAACAATAATATTTCAGACGTCGATATTCGCAGAACAGAACTGTTAGCCGGCGGCGGAAATTTAATGGATGCACATTAACCGGAGGAGATACTCCATGAAAACAATATTGGTTTCTGTCTCAAAAGAGGAGACTCGGATTGCTGTTGTAAAAGATGAACAATTAGTGGGGTTTGAACTGGAACGGCCGTCACATTCACACCTTGTAGGAAACATCTACAGCGGAAAGGTTCAGAATGTACTGCCGGGTATGCAGGCAGCATTTGTTGATATAGGATTTAAAAAGAATGCTTTTCTCTATATTGGAGACGGTATGCCGCCTGATGTAATGAAATCGTTCCCTCAACAATCCCGCATTCATATCGGGCAGGTTCTTCCTGTTCAGGTTGTAAAGGATGCAATAGGAATGAAGGGCCCCCGTGTCACGACACATTTATCAATTCCGGGACGAAATATTGTTTTGATGCCTACCGCAAGGTATATCGGTATGTCACGCCGTATTACCGATGAAAATGAGCGCAAACGTCTGAAGGATATAGCCGAAGAGGTCTGTCCTGAGGGAATGGGATTGATTATCCGCACTGCTGCGGAGGGCCAGTCCAAAGAGGCATTTGCTGACGAAGTAAAATATCTCGAAACCCTGTGGAATTCTATTCAGGCAAAGCAAAAAAGGACAGGAGCGCCTTCGCTTCTTTACCGTGACGCGGATTTGCTTATCAGATTAGTGCGGGATCAGGTCACCAAGGAAATTGACAAAATTATCATTGATGACGCTGAGGCAGAGCATAGAGTGCGTGAGCTGCTGGAAGTAATTTCCCCTCAGCTCGTGGATAATCTTTCCGTTTATGAGGAAGAAAAAGACCTTTTTGAAGCTTATGGGATTGATGAGCAGTTAAAGCAGATTAACTCACGCATGGTTGAACTGCCGTCAGGAGGCTTTCTTGTCTTTGACCATACCGAGGCACTGACTGTTATTGACGTTAACACAGGCAAGTTTATCGGACATGACAAGCTCGGCAATACGGTTTTTGATGTAAATATTGAAGCTGCGCATGAAATAATGCGCCAGATATTCCTGCGTGATATTGGCGGAATAATCATTGTCGATTTTATCGACATGGAAAAAGACTCACAAAAAGAAGAGCTGCTCCAGCTTTTGCGTGAGCTTAGCGCAGATGACAGGAAGAAAACAAATGTAGTAGGAATCACCGCATTGGGACTCGTGGAGATTACGCGAAAGAAAACACGCGAAAACATGGAGAGCTTGCTTTATAACGACTGCCCGTGCTGCGGAGGAAGCGGAAAAATTGTTTCCGCGGAAACAATTGCTGTCAGAATCTGTCAGGATATAAGACGGGTTGAAAATCATAACCATGCTCCGTTTGGCTATGAAGTTGAGCTAAATCATGTTACAATGGAATCACTAATAGATTCTGATATACTGGATCAGTTCAAAAAAGAACTGCAGCTGAAGATTGTATTGAAGAAGAAGGACGACTTGTATCCGGGCTTCTATCTGATTACACGCCGCTCGGCTGATGATTGAGCAGAATATGAACATTACGCTGAACAGGAGGCGTAAATCATGGAAGAAAAGGCAAAAAAAGGATTGCGGATTCGAAAGATATTCATGAGAAAGCCGTAAAAAAGCTTTCGATGGAAGAACCGTTTTGGGCTTCATTTACCCGTGCTTTTGTCGGTGTAGGCGTCTGTATTTGTATATTCGCTGCTATCTATATAACCTGGACAGACTATCAGCTCAGGGTTTTCCGTGATGAAGTGCAGGCTGTTCTCGACAGCGGAAAAGGCATGGACTCCTTGCGGCTTATCGACGACTGGCGCGTTGATAATATCACCGATAACACAAAACGCGTTTCCCGTGCCGATGGGCATTACGTTGTTTTCGTGTGGTATCTGCCAAGCGGAAGGTATTTGGTAGACACAGTAGATAGATAAATAAATGCTTGCAAAAGCATAAAGCTTATGATATCATATCAAGGTATGCGGGCGGTCCTCTGGACAGATGATTTTATCTGCCACGAACGTCGCGGAAATGGAGGAACAGACAAATGAACATTATTCAGGCTTTAGAGCAGGAGCAGCTTCGCTCGGACATTCCGGAATTCCGTCCGGGAGATACGGTTCGTGTACACGCTAAGATCGTCGAGGGTACACGTGAGCGTATTCAGATGTTCGAAGGTGTTGTAATCGCTCGTCAGGGTTCGGGCGTTCGTGAGATGTTTACGGTTCGTCGTATCTCTTACGGTGTAGGCGTAGAGCGTACATTCCTCGTACATTCCCCGAGAATCGACAAAATTGATGTCGTTCGCCGTGGTATCGTACGTCGTGCTAAGCTCTATTATCTCCGTAACCTGACTGGTAAAGCAGCACGTATTAAAGAACGTCGTTGATGATGATGGGGGACTGTTTTGCAGTCCCCCAATTTGTTTTTGGGAAACACTGACAAAATGAATTTATCAGTATTTCCTTTATCACTGGAAGGTGAAGGGATGAGTTCCTTGGGAGAAGAAATTAAGGATTGGATTGTTTCGATAGCTATTGCCGTTGTTCTGGCAATGGGAATCAGATATTTTATTGTTGAGCTTTACCTGGTGGATGGTCCGTCCATGCGTCCGACACTGCAGAGCGCAGAACGGCTGGTAGTCAATAAATTCGTATACCGCTTCCGTGCACCGGAGCGCGGCGAGATTCTTGTCTTCCGCTATCCGCGTGACCCGAGCCGTGACTTCATCAAACGTGTCATTGCTGTACCGGGAGACACCATTGAA
>JAILNL010000046.1 GCA_024691625.1 Schwartzia sp. (in: firmicutes) | reverse complement strand
GGCTTGGAATCACCGCCGCCGCAGCCGGCTGCGATTACTGCAAATACAAGTGCAGTGATGAGTACGAGGAATTTTTTCATACATTGATACTCCCTTTCTGATATTTTAACGCCGCCTAGCCTTTTTGGCGTTTTGGACTATTTTTTATCAAGATGCTTCGCAAGTCTGTTTCCGCTGAACTGAATGAGCTGAACAAGTACGAGAAGCACCAGTATGGTGGCAATCATGACATCGGGACGGAATCTCTGATATCCGTAGCGGATGGCGAGGTCGCCGAGTCCGCCGCCGCCGATTGTGCCTGCCATTGCGGACGCTCCCACCAGCGCGATAACAACGGTGGTGAGCTGCGCGACTATGCCGGGCATTGCCTCCGGGAGATAGACGCGGCGGATAATCTGCATGGGTGTCGCGCCCATGGAGAGAGCCGCTTCAATGAGTCCGTAGGGGACTTCCTTTAATGAGGTTTCTACCTGACGGGCGATGAAAGGAATCGCCGCAATCGTCAGCGGAACCATGGCAGCATTCGTGCCAATGGAGGTGCCTGCCACAAGGCGGGTGAAGGGAATGATTGCTACCATCAGAATGATGAAAGGAATCGAGCGAACCGCATTGATTATGGCGGCAAGCACGCGGTTGAAGGGCACGCACTCAAGTATCTGGTGCTTCGCCGTTGTCACGAGAAGTACGCCGATAGGAATGCCCACCGCCGTTGCGGCTATCATAGAAACTATGACCATGCGTATGGTCTCGCCCAGTGCTGTCGCAAGCAGAGGCGCGATATTTGAAGTCATCTGTATATCACCTGAATCTGTTGGAATCTTCCGCAGTCTGCGGATTATGTAGATAGTATAGCATTTTGCAAGGGTATTGAAAAGAAAATAAGTACCCGTGGCGGATAAAATATGCTGAAATGTGTACTTCGTGAGGACAGTTTTAGAAAAGAACTGTAATTTTGTGACTGCAGTGAGAAAAGTAAAGCCGGGCAAAAGCCCGGCCTTGTGTTATGCGTGAGATTTCTGCGGTGCGGAGTAGCCTATAACCTCTATGCGCAGGTCGCGCTGTCTGAGGTAGTCCATAGCCGCGTCGATAGAGCTTTGCTCTCCCGTGATTCCGATAAGCAGTCTTCCGTACGGAGTGTCCTTGATGTGGTCGATGTTTCCGTAGAGAATGCTGACGTCGATGGGGAATTTTCTTATGAGGCCCGCGATAACAGGGTCGTCGGCGGATTCTCCGAGGAAGGTAAGGCGCACGAGAAGCTGAGCTCCCTCAAATGGCTCCTGCGAAAGCTCCACGTCGCGGAATGCAACGGGAAGCTCGTTTGACATGAGCACGCTGATAAATTCCTTTGTGATAGGCTCCTTTGGCGTGACAAATACATCAAGCACAGGGCCCTGCTCTACGATTACGCCGTTTTCGATAACGGCTACCTTGTCGCAGATATCCTTTATGACCTGCATTTCGTGTGTGATGATGACGACGGTAAGGCCCAGCTTCTTGTTGATATCCTTTATGAGCTGAAGGATTGCCTTGGTTGTCTGTGGGTCAAGGGCAGAGGTTGCCTCGTCGGAGAGAAGCACCTTAGGCTCGCTGGCAAGTGCTCTTGCGATGCCGACACGCTGCTTTTGGCCGCCGGAAAGCTGGGACGGATACTGCCCCGCCTTGTCTGAAAGTCCTACAAGCGCAAGCAGAGGCTCTACTTTTTCACGGATTTTATCCTCAGGCGTATTTGAAAGACGCAGAGGGAAAGCCACATTATCGTAGACCGTGGCAGAGGACAGCAGATTAAAATGCTGGAAAATCATGCCGATATTTTTCCGTGCTTCACGAAGCTCGGCGGAGGACATTTCCGTGAGGTCCTGACCGTCTACAATGACCTTTCCGCTTGTGGGGCGCTCAAGCATATTTATACAGCGTATCAGAGTGGATTTTCCTGCACCGGAAAGTCCGATAATGCCGTATATCTCGCCCTTTTCAATGGAGAGATTGATACACTTCAGCGCGGGGACAGGCCCGTCGGGTCCTTTGTATGTTTTTTCAATATTAGCCAGCTCTATCATAGGAATCCTCTTTCTTCATATTTATGTCAGTGATATTATACGCCATTGTTAAAGTTTTGCCAAAGACAAATCTTTTAATGACGTAGAAGATTGCCTTCGGCAGGAAATGAAATAATTCGAACTCCCTTTTGCCGAGTTATGACTTGCTGAAGGTAAATATCGCGCTGCTGGATTCGGCATTTTTCGCTGTAAGCTCTATGCCGTGGCGGTTGGCAATCTGCTTTGCGATTGCCAGTCCGAGCCCTGTTCCGTTGGGATTGTTCTCACCCTTACGGCTGCGGAAGCGTCCGAAAAGCTCAGGAAGAATATCCTCGGGGATTCCCTGACCGTGGTCGCGTATTGAAACACTCCAGCCGCTGT
>JAILNL010000021.1 GCA_024691625.1 Schwartzia sp. (in: firmicutes) | reverse complement strand
CCATCGACAAAGTCCGTCTTTCCTGTGTCGGGATTTACAAAGCGCATTGCGTAGTTCTTGCCACCATTCTGGGCGGTTTTAATGTCATCGGCAGTTGCATTCGTCGGCACAATAACCGCGCCGCTGACAGCATTCTGACCGTAGGTTTTTTCACCTGTGACCTCTACATTCAAGGTACGTGGCACGATGATGACTGCCGCGTTGGGGTCAACATAATAGCCATGCTGCGGAGACCACATATTTGCGTTTTCGTAGGTATATTTAGAAGATACTCCGTTGATGTCATTCGCGTTCTTTGTCCCGGTTATTACCTTCCACTTGCTTGCATCATAGTCGGTTATAGGATTGTCAACCAATTCTTTTCCATCAACAATGACATACGAGCTTACATTGCGGCCTTTTCCGTTTCCGAAGAAAGCGCCGCCGTAGAAATTTTTGACATCCGTGGTGATCAGGTTATGAACCGTTCCGTCGTATTCGTACTGTCGGTTGATGTTGATACGCTTCATGAAATGCTTCAAAAGCGGTGTAGCAGAGTTGGAATAAATCATCCAGTATTTGTTCTGATTTACAATCTTATTGCTGTCATTTTCGTCCCTTGCCCAGTCAACACCGTTCCCAATAGCATCAGACTTGATATTCGTTGCTTCATAGAGGTTCTTTGCCGTTATGCCGGCAGAAGTTTTATCGCCGAAAGCGCGCCCAAGGTTCGTAATCTTCGTCTTACCATCCTGACGGTCGGTAACATAGAAGCTATTTTCTACGCTGCCGCCGGTTTTCACTCCGCCGAAATCGCCAAGCGTGTCAGTTTTTGCGCCTTCTGCTGCCTTAACACGGCCTGCATTATACGCCTCGGAAATCTTTCCGCCTGTCATATTGCCGACAACGCCGCCAACATTTTCCTTACCTGTAACAACAGCGTCGCGATATGCAAGGCGGTTGTTGTATGTACGAACGGACTCAGGTGCTTCAACAAGCACTTGTTCAGTAGTCAGCGCCGTATTTCCGTCTTTAATCCACTGCTGATTTGTCTGGTCGTACTCATATGTCGAACCATTTGCCTTAAATCCGTAATAACCATTGCCATCGGCAGCGGTCCGCAGCACGGTGTTGTTATCAGCATTGTATGCTTTGCTTATGTTGGCCGTACCGTCCATCTTGCCCGCAACGCCGCCGACATTCGTTTCGCCTGTGACATTGCCTGCATTATACGCCGTTTCAATATCAGCGCTGCTAAGCTCACCTACAAGGCCGCCAACATTATTTGTACCCGTTACGCAACCGAAATCGCTTGTACCCGCACCTGTGCTTTCCGTATCCGTAATTATTGTCTTGAGAGTCTTTCCCTCGTTGGTATTGTATGTGGCCTTTACGGAAACAGTATTCTTTCCGTCCTTCTGCGTACCGTACATACCGCCGGCAATACCGCCTGTGTAATCATTGCCTGAGATTTTCCCGTTGTTCGTAGACTCGGAAATAACAGCTTCGCTGCCTGCTCCCTTTGTCCAGGACGTAAGAGCATTCAAAGAATCATCAACCGTGTCCCTGAGCTGTCCCACAAGGCCGCCCGTATATGAACCCGTACCGTTTACATTTCCGCTGCCCGTAATGGCTTCATCAGCCTTGTTGCTGCTGCGGTCGATTGTATAGCCGTCTTTCCCGCCAACAGCAACACCAGCGAGCCCTCCAGTATTATCTACACCATTTACAGTTCCTGCATTTACAGAAGAACGAATATTACTATTGAGCATTGCTCCAACGACTCCGCCAACGCCGTTCGTTCCGATGATGTTAGGCGTATCTTTCTTAGTCTTTTGGATTTTAACGCCCTCAAAGTGAGCTTTATCTCCCTCGCCTGCGGCGCCGCCGACGAAATTCTTGCCTGTAATGCTCGGGTCAATCAGCGTCAGCGACCATACAGAGCCACCCTGTACCTTTGCAAAAAGACCGACATTGTCTTCGTCGGGACGGTTTATGGTCAGATCGCTTATGGAATAACCGTTGGAGCCGCCGCTGCCCGTAAAGGAGCCTTTAAAGGTATTCGTCGCGTCTCCGATTGGATCAAAGCCCTTCTCAGAGTTCCACTTTGCCGTTTCAGCTGCGTCAATGGAACAGCCCAGAGCATATGAACCGCTGAGATTGCCGTTGGTTTCATGATCGATCGCCTTAAGCTGATAAACATCATTTACCAGCATAGCAAAGGTCGTACTGTACGCCTCGCCCCGTGTGGCATCAAGCTCTCCCGCGTTCTTCACCTTATCCGCGTATTCAGGAGCCGTTTCCTTGTAATTTTTTTGCGTGAATTTACCGTCTGCCGCTCCGTTGGGAACAACCGTTGTTCTGTCCGTGCCCTTTATATCTCCTACGATATCCGCATCGTAGTAGATACCAATGTGCTGGGACTGAATTTTATTTTTATCCTTAAGCTCATCACTCAGATAGACCTTCGCTGTCTTGCGGCCGCCCTTTTCTTCACTGTCTGCTGCTATTGCCTTTCCGGCATCATCATAGGTAACAACATCAGTGATTCCGGCGTAGTTTTTGAGTGCCTCGCCGTCATAAGCAGCCACATCATCAGCGTTCTGATCTGCGCGGAGAACGATGGAGCCTGTACGTGACGTACCGCCGCCGTCCACCTCAAACTCCTCCGTGCCCACAGTTGTTTCGCCGGATATATCCGTCTTTGCCGTGGCATTAAGCTCCGCATTCGCGCCGATAAAAATATCACCGTCAGCCACCAGCTTTATGCCGTTGGCTCCTACCGCAAAGCCCGTGGCAGGCTTCAGCGCAGATACATTCAGTGTAATAAGGTCTCCTGCTGTTTCCTTCAACGCATTCAACTTTGCCTGTGCGGCAGCAACAGCTGCGGGATCTTCCTCATCCTTGATTTCATTCTCAAGATTTGTCTTCTGAGTTTTCAATTCATCCAAATGTGCCTTGACCTTATTTGCACCGGAGTTTGCGGTCTCATCTGTTCCTGTCCCCGTCTCCGCGCGCATCTTTCCGTCCATTACGATATTTGCATTGATTTTATTTGTCTGCTCAAACAACAGATTGCCATTCAGGTAATTATCGTTTTTAATATCCGCCGTGGATACGATGATACCTGCCGCATTAACCTCAGAACCCTGCGTAAAAACCGCGCCGTTCGGATTGATGAGGATAAATGTACCAACCGAATTGATAGTGCCGGCAATCTCCGACAGCTTTCCTCCCGTTACACGGTTTAGTGTGGAGCCTGCTGTATTCAGCACAGCCGCCCCGTTTTCCGTTTTAAGATGAATAAAATTGACTGTCGCGTCCTTTCCGACGTTAAAGCTGTTCCAGTCAATGACAGCCTTTTCGCTGCTCTGAATCACGTCCATTACCGCGCCATCTGTATTAAAGTCAACATTTCCGGACTTGACATCATGCCCCTCAGGCAGTGCGTTATCCGCCAGTGCCTCAGCCGCCGCAATGCCCGTATCCACACCGGCAATGTCAAGCGGCATAAAGCCCAGCATCGCTGACGCGAGACCTATCATGATTTTCCTTGTTAAACGGCTTTCTTCTTTCCGTCCCATAGAAAACACCCCTGTCTTTCTATCCCTGCAGGAATACCCCTTTCCTGCCTTTGTTCATCAGATTTTCTGCACAAACTGGAACCAAACCGTTCCCACTATATCGTGACCGTACGTATTGGACATGCGGTCCGTCAGAGGAAACGCGTAATCCATACGGGCATAAGAATTTTTATTCGATGTCCAGATTACGCCTATGCCTGCGCCCGCAAGCGTCCGCGAATCATCGCCCGCAATGCTGCCGTTTCTGTTTTTAGCCCAGCCCAGGTCATAAAATGCCGCCAGCTGCCAATGAGGATTCCCCGTTGCCCAACGAAGCTCTGCCGAAGCGACTAAGCCGTGGTCTCCGCCATATTCTCCCTGCGGGAAGGCGCGCACTCCGTGATAGCCTGCGGTATAGAATTTCTCAGAGGAATCAAGATTTGTCCATGCGTACTGCCCGATAAATGATGCGTGCATGGAAAGTCTGTCCGTAAACTTCTGGATATGATAAAGGTCGAGAGTCGTCTTCTGGAATTCGCCCTCAGTCCCTGCCAGCTTCATAGAAGAGCGTGCCAGGTCATTTCGCGAATTCATGTGTCC
>JAILNL010000186.1 GCA_024691625.1 Schwartzia sp. (in: firmicutes) | reverse complement strand
ATGTTACTCCTGATGTTCTGGTAATGACAGCAACACCGATTCCGAGAACCATGACTCTGACTGTATATGGTGACCTTGATGTTTCGCGCATAGAGCATCTTCCACCGGGACGTCAGCCGATTCGTACATTTTTACGTCATTCTGACAGGCGAGGTCTTATATATGATTTTGTCCGAAAGGAAATAGAAGCAGGACGTCAGGCGTATGTTGTATGTCCGCTTATCGAGCATGATGATGAAAATGAAGATAACCGTCTATGTGCGGCTGTTGATGTGTATGAGGAGCTTTCACATGGGATTTTTCATGGAATTCCATGCGGTCTTGTTCATGGACGTCTTCCTGCAAAAGACAAAGAGAAGGTAATGGCTGACTTCCATGACGGGAAAATTAAGCTCCTGGTTTCAACTACAGTTATTGAGGTTGGTGTTGATGTTCCGAATGCGAGCATCATGGTGATTGAAAATGCTGACCGCTTCGGTCTGGCTCAGCTGCATCAGCTTCGTGGACGCGTAGGACGCGGTACGGCGAAGTCATACTGTATTCTGGTGTCGGAAAACCGTTCTCCAAAGACTCAGGAACGTTTAAAAATTATGGAACAGACCTCAAATGGCTTTGTTCTGGCAGAGGAAGACTTAAGACTTCGCGGACCGGGACAGTTTTTTGGTGCTATGCAGCATGGTCTTGGGGATTTGAAAATTGCAAATGTACTGACGGACACAGATATCCTTATGAAGGCAAGACGCGCGGCACAGGAAACTATGATAACTGATGAAGAACGGAAGTACATGGAGCAGCTTTTGGCAATACGATATAAAATGCAGTTTGAAAATATTACGGATTCCTGATTTTTTCATGTTTTGAATTTATATTTAAGAAAACTCATTTTGTCAGTGTTTCCTTAAGTATAGTTATGCAGGAGGTATTTTTGGTTTGCAACTAAAATCAGAAAGAACTGTTCAGCTGATTTCCGCAGTACTGCTTTTTATTTTATTAGGCGGAATATATATTATTCACCCGACAATATATTGCGATTTGTGGCATGTCATGACATGCGGAAGCATGGAAGAAACTATTGCTTACATCAACCGCTTTGGTGTGTGGGCAATGGTTGTAAGTTTTTTTGTTGATGTCCTGATTAACGCTTTAAGTGTGCTTCCGTCAATTTTCATTTCAACTGCAAACGGTGTCCTGTTCGGAGTTATTCCCGGAATTATTCTTTCCTGGCTGGCTGAAACCGTAGGCGTGGTTATCAGCTTCCTTTTGATGCGCACATTGCTGCGTGAGAGTGCGGAAAAGCTCATACAAAAGAGTACGTATCTTAAAAAGCTGGATGATTTCAGCGGAGAGAACGGATTTAAGATGATGCTTATAGCCAGAACGATACCGTATTTTCCGTCAGGTATTTTAACCGCGCTTGGGGCAGTTTCAAAAATCAGTGTCAGGGACTATGTACTGTCCAATCTGATAGGTAAGTTTCCATCTACTGCTCTTGAAGTCATAATAGGACACGATGTGGTAATGCTTGAGGAAAATATGATGCGCCTTACTGTGATTGTTTTACTTGCAACCGTGGTATACGGAGGTATGTGGTACTGGCATAAAAGGAAAAGCAGTACAGATACACACTGATAAATGTTTTACAGCCGGAATACATATTGCTTTTTAGAGTGTACATGTTGTACAATGAAAGTACTTTTTGGGCGGAGGGGATATTGTGGTTAAAGTATTGGTAAACGGGGCCTGCGGCCGTATGGGGCAGGCTGTAGTAAAGGCTGTTTTGAATGATAAAGATTTGGAGTTGGTTGCTGCTGTTGACCTTAAAGGCGGCGCAGATGCAGGCGAAGCTGCCGGAGCAGCTCCGTGCGGTGTTATCGTCGGGACTGACCTTGTTAAAGCCATAGAGGATAAAAAGCCTGAGGTCATGGTGGACTTTACACGTCCTGATGTCGTTTTTGAGAATTCGATAACGGCACTGAAGATGGGGGTTTCTCCTGTAATAGGAACAACCGGATTATCTGAGGACGCTAAAAATGAAATTAAACGTCTTTCCGAGGAAAAGAAGGTTCCGGCTTTTATTGCTCCGAACTTTGCTATCGGTGCTGTTCTCATGATGCTTATGGCCCGTCAGGCTGCAAAATATCTGCCGGATGTTGAGATTATTGAGCTTCACCATGACAAAAAGCTTGATGCTCCTTCGGGAACGGCTGTTCAGACGGCGCAGATGATTCAGGAAGTGCGTGAAGCGCATAAACAGGGACATCCTGATGAAACTGAGAAGATTGAGGGCGCGCGCGGTGCTGATTATGAGGGAATCCATATTCACAGCGTACGTCTTCCGGGATATGTTGCACATCAGGAGGTAATCTTCGGCGGACTTGGTCAGACACTGACGATACGTCATGATTCTTTGGATCGTGAATCTTTTATGCCCGGTGTTGTTCTTGCCTGCAAAAAGGTAAGAGCTCTTACAGGATTGACTGTCGGGCTTGAAAAGATCTTAGAATAAATTTTAACGCAAAAGGGAAGGGATGGCAGTATGAGAACATATAATACGGCAATTTTGGGAGCTACCGGGGCGGTAGGACAGGAATTCATCAATTTGATTGAAGAGAGAAACTTTCCTTTTAAGAATTTAAAACTTTTGGCGTCGAAGCGTTCTGCAGGAACGAAAATGACAGTCAATGGTAAAGAATATGTTGTTGAGGAAGCAACGGACGATTCATTTAAGGACGTTGAGATTGCTTTGTTTGCCGGCGGGTCCATAAGCAAGCACTTTGCACCTGTAGCTGTTAAATCCGGAGCTGTCGTAATTGATAATTCCAGCACATTCAGAATGGACCCTGAGGTACCACTGATTGTTCCGGAGGTAAATCCTGAGGCTATAAAGGGACATAAGGGAATTATCGCAAATCCGAACTGCTCTACTATCATAATGGTAATGGCTCTTAAACCGCTTGATGATGCGGCAAAGATGAAACGTATTGTTGTTTCTACATATCAGGCTGTTTCCGGCGGCGGAAAGGAAGCAATGGCAGAGCTCGATGAGCAGATTCATGCTCTTGCAGAGGATAAGCCGATTGAGCCGAAGATTCTTCCGGGTGCAAGCCTTCCGAAGCATTATCAGATTGCTTCCAATCTTATTCCGCAGATTGATGTTTTCCAGGACAATCTGTATACCAAGGAAGAAATGAAAATGATAAATGAAACACGCAAGATTCTTTCGAATGACGGTCTGCGTGTTACCGCAACCACGGTTCGCGTACCGGTTTACAGAAGCCATGCCGAATCTGTAAATGTTGAGTTTGAACAGCCTATTACGGTAGAACAGGCAAAGAAGGCTTTTGAAGCATTCCCGGGACTTATTGTTCGTGATAATCCTGATGAAATGGAATACCCGATGCCGCTCTTTACTTCCGGCAAGGATGATGTTGAGGTCGGACGTATCCGTTTGGATGAATCTGTAGAACATGGTCTTAATTTCTGGCTATGCGGCGACCGGATCCGCAAGGGCGCTGCACTTAACGCACTTCAGATTGCCGAATACATGATTAAACATGACATGATATGATATAATAATATCTGGATTAGAATTTAAGTGCTTTTGAGAGGAGGCAGCGCCATGGTCACAGATGAGACAATGATGTTTCGCCTTGGAGCAGATGAAAATAAGGCACAGGCTATTATACGCAAGGTCTGTGAAGCAATGAAGGAGAAAGGATATAACCCCACGAATCAGCTTGTAGGCTATATTCTTTCAGGCGATCCTGCTTATATAACAAGCTATAAGGATGCAAGAAGTATGATACGTACACTTGAGCGTGATGAGCTGTTGGAGGAACTCGTTCGGGCATATCTTAAGGAAAGTGGTGCAGAGGAATCCTGATATGATGCAGCGGTATCTTGGTCTTGATGTTGGAGACCGTACGATTGGAATTGCGGTAAGTGACGCTTTGGGGATAACCGCACAGGGCGTTGAAACTATCCGCAGAACATCATTGGAAAAGGATATAGGACGCCTTAAAGAGCTGATGGATGAGTATGAAACAAATTCTCTGGTACTTGGACTTCCAAAGAATATGAATGGCACAGAGGGCGACAGATGTGAAATCGTCAAATCCTTTTTTGAGGAAGTGCAAAAGGCTGTTCCGGGTACAGAAGGACATTTCTGGGATGAGCGACTGTCAACTGTCGCGGCTGCAAAGTCTCTGATTTCAGCGGATGTCAGCAGAGGAAAGCGTAAAAAGGTCATTGATAAGATGGCAGCGGTTTTTATACTTCAGGGCTTTTTGGACAGCCTTGCCAAAGGTTGACAAAACCTGTCAGCCTACGATACAATCATGATTGCAGAATTTGTATGTGAGGTGAGTTTTATGTCAGATAAAGAAAAAGAAGCTTTGGAAGATGATGAAATCATCGTTGTAATGACAGATGATGAAGGAAATGAGTATTATTACCGTCAGGAAATGATTCTTCCTGTAAACGGCGAAAATTTCGCTTTGCTTGTTCCGACAGTATCCGATGAAGAGGCAGAGGGCCATGAGCATGGAGATGGCTGCGGCTGCGGTTGTGATGATGAGGACGAAGCTTTCTTTGCCAAGATTGTTCCGGGTGAAGATGGCGAAGATGAATATATCGAACCTACGGATGAAGAGTTTGATGCCGTATGTGCAGCGTATGACGCCCTTGTTGACGAAGAAGATAAGGACTGATATTTTGATGTTAAAGCCTCGGCTTGGACTGTTCCAGGCAGAGGCTTTTCTTTTGAAGGAGATGGGGATACGTGCCAGAGTGGCTTCGTGAAAGGCTGGACAGGCTTGCGGATGCGATAGGCGCATTTGAATGGCCTGTTAATATGAAAATGCCGGTTGTAATTGCAGCTTCACTGATTGTTATTTCAGCGGCTGTTTTGACTGGATGTTTTCTTGCAGGGTCGTCCGTTAAAACTAATCCTGAGCATATAATGTATGTACGTATAGAACCGGGAATGACTTCGAGCTCTATCGGACGTATGCTCGAAGATAAGAAGATTATCGGCAGCCGTCATTATTTTTGGATGGTTTCGAAACTGAAGGGTGCTGATAATAAATATAAAACAGGTGTTTACCGCTTTTACCCGGGAATGCAGTCAGAGGAAGTTATTAAGATCCTTGTGGAAGGTCTGACTTCTACTGTCAAATTTACGATTCCTGAGGGATATAATGTCAATCAGATAGCTGAGCGCCTTGATGAAGAAGGTATTGCCAAAGCCTCTGAGATAAAGCAGGCTGCGAAGGATTTTGCGCCGTACACCTATATGCAGTACAACTCAAATGCCATATATCGTGCGGAAGGATTCCTTTTTCCGGATACTTTTGAATTGGAAGAAGAGCTTTCTGCCAAAGAAATTCTTGAGCTTATGGCCCGTGATTTTGATACGCGGCTGACTCCTGCCCTTAGGGCGCGCGCCAAGGAAATGAATCTTTCCGTTTATGCGCTTGTAACTTTGGCGTCCCTTGTGGAAAAAGAAGCGAAATACGATGAAGACCGCCCGATTATCGCACAGGTCTTTATTAAACGTCTGAAGATGGATATGCCGCTCCAGTCAGACACAACGATTCAATATCTGCTGGATGCGCCCAAGGAAGATGTTACGTATGCAGATACGGAAATTGAGTCTCCGTACAATACTTATCAGCATTACGGGCTTCCTCCCGGACCTATTGCCAGCCCGGGAATGGATGCTATAGAGGCAGTTCTTTATCCTGCTGATACGGATTATCTCTATTTTGTAGCAGACAGGCAGGGACATAATCATTTTTCACGGACTTATGATGAACATCTTGCGATTGTGGAGAGGGTTCGTTAATGAAGTCAGGCGGTGAAAAATGGGATAAGCTCCTTGGTGAAATGGAGCAGTTTGCGGAAGATAATCATATTCCCATTCTGCGTTCGCTGGAACGTGATAAGTTTTTGGAGATTGTAGGAGAGTTTAAGCCTCACCGTATTTTGGAAATCGGGACTGCAATCGGGTATTCAGCGCTGCTTACCATGTCTATTGCAGCAGAGGACGCACGACTTGTAACAATTGAAATAAACGACGATGATGTGAAGCGCGCAAGGGAATTTTTTGCGCGGTCTCCTTATAATGACAGGATTGAGCTTTTTGAGGGAAATGCAGGAGAAGTGCTTCCACAGCTGTGGGGGCCCTTTGATTTCGTATTCATTGACGCAGCCAAAGGTCAATATCCTGACTATTGGCGGAAAATCCAGCATCTCCTGACTCCCCGCGCTTTGGTTATTGCCGATAACGTCCTGTTTCAGGGTATGGTCGAGGGGCCGGAATTTGTTCCGCATCGTTTTCGTACACTTGTATATCGTTTGAGGGAATTTATTAACACCGTTCAAAATGCTCCGGGATACCACACCGAGTTGTATCATATCGGGGACGGAATGACTGTTTCTTGGAGGAATACAGAGAATAATGAGAATTAAACCGGAACTTTTGGCGCCGGCGGGCACAATGGAAAAAATGAAAATGGCTGTGCTTTATGGCGCTGATGCAGTATATATGGGCGGGCCGTCCTTCGGACTGCGTGCCATGGGCGGAAATTTCACAAAGGACGAGCTTCGTGAAGCTGTAGCTTTTTGCCATGACAAAGGAAAAAAAGCTTACGTTACTGTGAATATTTATGCTCATAATTCAGACCTGCAGGCTTTGCCTGATTACATGAATTTTTTATGTAAAATCGGGGCAGATGCGGCACTTGTGGCTGATTTGGGTGTCTTTTCAATAGCTCGTGAAGCTGCACCGAAGCTTCCGCTTCATGTCAGTACGCAGGCTAACAATACGAACTGGCGTACAGTGCAGGCATGGGCTGCTATGGGCGCGGAACGTGTAGTTCTTGCACGTGAGCTTTCGCTGAATGAAATCCGCGAAATTCGTGAGCATACGGATGTAGAGCTTGAAATGTTTGTTCACGGTGCTATGTGCATGTCATACTCCGGCCGCTGCCTTGTGAGCAATTACCTGACAGGACGTGATGCAAACCGCGGTACATGCGCGCAGGCGTGCCGTTGGAAGTATTCGCTGGTAGAGGAGACACGTCCGGGGCAGTATTTCCCGGTAGAAGAGGACGAAAGGGGTACATATTTCTTTAACTCAAAGGATTTGTGCCTTATGCCGTATCTCAAAGATTTGATAGATGCAGGAGTTAACAGCCTGAAAATAGAAGGACGAATGAAAAGTGTTCATTATGCCGCAAGTGTAACGAAGGCTTACCGCGAAGCAATAGATTCCTGCTGGGAGAATCCCGAAGCGTATGAAGTAAAGCAGGAATGGTCCGATGAATTGAATAAGGTATCTCATAGGGCGTATACAACGGGCTTTTTATTCGGCAGGCCCGGTGCCGAAGGTCAGATTTACGGTTCGTCCTCCTATGAGCAGACCTCTGACTTTGTAGGCCTTGTATTGTCGTATGATGATGAATCCAAGCGTGCTAAGGTCGAGCAGAGAAATCACATTGAGCTGGGAGAAGAAATAGAGATTTTCCAGCCTAAGGCAAAGGGATTCCGCCAGATTCTTTCGGATATGCTTGATGAAGAAGGAAATCCCATTTCTGTGGCGCCTCATCCGCAGCAGATTATATACATAAAAATGGAACAGCATGTTGAACCATACACAATTTTACGTCGTGATGTGA
>JAILNL010000172.1 GCA_024691625.1 Schwartzia sp. (in: firmicutes) | reverse complement strand
CGGTCGGCGTTTGATGCAATTGTTGCGGAGCAGGAGGCGGCAGGGGAAGAACCCTTCCGCCAGATCCGCAACGCTGCCGCGGGAATACTTCGGAGCAAGGAAAGAAGCCCTTATATAGATAAGCTGAGCTATCTCTGCTATGACGTGGTGGGACTCGACGTGGCCGAGGGCGAAAAGATGGAGCGTATCGAAAAGGATACGGATTTTGACTGCGTGAAAATTTATTCCTATGAGACGCCCGAGGAAACGGCAAAGGCTATTCAGCCCCTTTATGACGGAATAGTGGAAGCAGGGGCATTTCCCATTGACGGAATAGTAATCAAGACACAGCAGCAGGACAGCCTCGCGCGGTTCGGCTCCACGGGGCATCACCCGAACAACGCTCTGGCGTGGAAGGCAGAGACGGACAAGTTCATGACGATTCTCCGTGCCGTTAACTGGCAGGTGGGACGCCAGCGCGTAACTCCTGTGGCTGTTGTGGACCCTGTAGCGATTGACGGTACTACTGTTACTCAGGCTAGCCTTGCAAACCCGGGCGTCATACGAAAGCTGGGGCTGAAAATAGGCGCGGAGGTAACAATCCATAAAAGCAACGAAATCATACCGCAGATTCTGTCCGTAGTTACGGAGGGTACGGAGAAAATAGCTTTCCCCAAACACTGCCCTGCATGTGGCTCTGACCTCAGAGAGGAAAACGAGCAGCTTTTCTGTGACAACCCTTTATGCGCGGAGAAGCTGGCGCAGGGAATTGCGTATATTGGAAGCAAAAAAGTGCTGGATATAGAGGGCATGTCCATTGAGACCGCAAGAAAGATCGTTGCGGCATATCCTGAGCTTGTGCGGGAAAAGCAGAATTTTTCCGCTTTCTTTCTTTCTCAGGAGGAAATCGAGGCTCTGCCGGGCTTCGCTAAAAAGTCGGCAGACAAGCTGTATGCGAATATACAGGGTGCAGCTCAGGGAGTTGACCTGGCGCACTTTGTAGCGGCGTGTGCCGTGCCGGGAATCGGAATGACCGTTGGTACGGCCCTCATGGAGCATTACTGCACCTATGAGGCTGTTTTGGCGGCTTTGGACGATGTCTCGGAAGACTTTACGGCATTGGAAGGGATAGGAGAGCTTACGTCGGCTGTGCTGAAAGGAGATACCTTTAAAACAGCGTTTTCCGCTTTGAGGGAAGCGATAGTGCCTCTTGAGTATAATAAGGAAGAAAAAACTATTCCCGATAAACAGCTTATTTTTGTCATCACGGGAAAAATGGATAAACCCCGCAGCTACTATGAGACTATTATACAGAGCGCAGGACATAAAACTGCAGGCTCTGTATCGGGAAATACAGATTATCTTGTAATCGCTGATGTGAACAGCACATCGTCTAAAGCCAAGAAAGCAAGGGATTTGGGGACAAAGCTCATCAGCCCTGAAGAGCTTGAGGCAATGTTTGGAAATTAAGTTGACACATGGGACTTTCGAGTTATAATATTTTTATGCACATTTAATGAATATTTATTAGCTGGGTGGTAAATGTAATGGGTTTTAATTTGGATTTGGCAGTTACTGCCATGCCGCTCCTGCTGATGGGTGCCCTCGTAACTATAAAAATTACGGCGCTGTCGGTAGGCTTTGGTGTTATTATCGGTCTTTTCGTCGGAATCGCAAGAATCTGCAACGTGCGTATTCTGCGCATGCTGGCGGCAGTTTATGTTGATTTTCTGCGCGGTACTCCGCTGCTCGTACAGATATTTTTGATTTATTTTGCTGTCCCTGTAATCACGGGTATCCGTATGGATCCCTTCGTGGCGGCTATTACTTCATGCAGTATCAACAGCGGCGCGTATGTCGCTGAGATTTTCCGTGCGGGAATCCAGTCCATCGACGAAGGTCAGATGGAGGCAGGCCGTTCTCTCGGTCTCACATGGAAGCAGACTATGCGCTATATCATCATTCCGCAGGCGTTCAAACGTGTTATTCCGCCTCTGGGCAATGAGTTTATCGCGCTTTTGAAGGATTCCTCCCTTGTTTCCGTCATCGGCTTTGAGGAGCTCACACGCCGCGGACAGCTTATTATCGCGCGTACTTATGGTTCCCTTGAAATCTGGACCTGCGTTGCAATTATTTATCTTATTATGACTATATCAATATCGCGCTTTGTCGCGTATCTTGAGCGCCGCAATGCAAAAGGAGGTGCCCACTGATGATTAAAATCAAAAATCTGCATAAAAACTTCGGTGATGTCGAAGTTTTGAAGGGCATTGACCTTTCCATCGCGGAAAAAGAGGTCGTTGTTATCATCGGCCCGAGCGGCTCGGGCAAGTCTACTCTTTTGCGCTGCATAAATTACCTTGAGCAGCCTACGGGGGGAACTGTCGAAGTCGACGGCATCATGCTGGACAGCGAAGCAAATATCAATACCGTGCGCGCGGAGGTTGGAATGGTGTTCCAGCGTTTTAACCTTTTCCCGCACATGACGGTGCTTGATAATATCACATTGGCTCCTATTAAGGTGCGCGGTGTTTCAAAAGAGGAAGCCGAAAAAACCGCACATGACCTTTTGACGCGCGTCGGACTCGGCGACCGTGGGGACGCTTATCCGTCACAGCTTTCGGGCGGACAGCAGCAGCGTGTGGCTATTGCGCGCGCTCTTGCAATGCACCCGAAGGTCATGCTTTTCGATGAGCCGACGTCTGCTCTTGATCCTGAGATGGTCAAAGAAGTTTTGAACGTCATGAAAAAATTGGCGGTAGAGGGCATGACGATGGTAGTTGTTACTCATGAAATGGGTTTTGCACGCGAAGTCGGAGACCGTGTTTTGTTTGTGGACGAAGGACGCATTCTTGAGGAAGGAACGCCTGAGGAAATATTTAATAATCCAAAGGAAGAGAGGCTTAAAACCTTCCTTTCTGAAATTCTCTGAAAATACATAAAGAGTTTTACGAATCTTTCATTGACAGACAGATACCAGCAAGCTATAATGAATATCGTGGTTGGCGAAAGGTCAATCAACAGGTTTTAAGGTTTTAGGAGGAATTATCACATGGTCGGTAAAGTAAAATGGTTCAGTGCAGAAAAGGGTTATGGATTTATTGAGAGAGAAGACGGCAGCGATGTTTTCGTTCACTTCTCCGCAATCCAGGACGAAGGCTTCAAGACTCTGAACGAGGGTCAGGATGTTGAGTTCGAGATTGTCGAAGGTGCTCGCGGACCGCAGGCAGCAAACGTCGTCAAGAAATCTGCATAATAGATTCTGACAAAGGCCCGGCTTTCAGCCGGGTCTTTTTTCATTCCCTGAATACGGAAAAGCTGCACTGGAAAGCCTTCGCAGTTCAGCGTTTGCAAGGCTGTCATGACAACGGAGCATGAAAATTCTTTTAGAATTTTTTCACCAAAAGAAGGTATTCTTTCTTTTGTGGAGAAATATATATGTATAGAAAACCTGTTCAGTGATGAACGGATAAAATGACTATAAGTGGCCTGAACAGCCGCTAATAATAGGAAAGGGGATGTGTCTTTATGGCAACATTCACTGTAAGAGGAAAAAATATGGAAATTACGCCGGCTCTCCGCGACTACGTTGAGAAGCGCGTCGGCAAGGTAACGAAATATTTTGACCGTGTAGGTGAGATTACTGTTCTCCTCACGGTATCAAAGGGCCGTCATATTGTTGAGGTTACGGTTCCTGTTGAGGGTGGAATTCTCCTGCGCGGCGAAGAAGCTACGATGGATATGTATACATCTATTGACCTTGTAGTTGAAAAGCTCGAGCGTCAGATTCATAAACATAAAACGAAACTGCAGAGACGTTTCCGCGGGGGCGGTTTCAAGGCAGATATGGTCAAGGACGAGAGCCGTCCTGTAAATACTGCAGCACCTGATGATGATGAAGATTATTCAATCGTCAAAACGAAACGCTTCACTGTAAAACCGATGGATGTCCAGGAAGCTATCATGGAAATGAACATGCTGAACCACGACTTCTATATGTTCCGCAACGCGGAAAACGAGCAGGTTTGTGTAGTATACCGCCGCACAGACGGCAACTATGGTCTCATCGAACCGGGCAACTGAGATAGTAAGTCTGTAACCAAAGAGCATCGCTTGACGCGGTGCTCTTTTTTTATGCGTTGTGTAAATTGTTTTATTTTTGCGTACAAATTAGAAGATTGGTTGCATGAATAAATTTATTTGGGTACAATGCTCTATAGATTGAAATGACATCTCGGAATAAAGTCGAAATATTCAAAAGGAGATTTCGGCAGAGGAGCTGTCTGCGAAGTGACAGGAGAAGAAAGGACTAAAAGGAAATGAAAGGCAAATCCACAACGGGAGCAGCTGCCTGTGCTTTTGCGATACTTGCGGGGATGCAGTATCCAACGGCGGACGCAGCGGCGTTATTCAATGTACCGGATGCCGGGTCAGTATCGGCAAACGTAGACCAGGAGCGTGAATGGGTACCGAAGGCAGACGATCCGGACGTGCAGGTTGATTTAGGTCGGATTGAGAGCGGGGATGCATCGATTCGTATTTATCTCAAGGAGCTGCGCTTTACCGGAAAAGATGTCCCCTTTACTGAGGACGAACTGAAAAAAATCGTCGCTGACGATATTGATAGGGATGTAACCTTTGCGGACATTCAGAAATCCTGCCGAAAGGTAACGGATTTTCTTCACACAAAGGGTTATATAACGGCTATAGCCTATCTGCCGACGCAAGACATAGTTGACGGTGTCGTCACCATTGATATTCTCATCGGAAAATACGGGGCTGTCGCCTACGATAATACCTCCGAGCTCACGACGGGACGTGCGGATGGACTGGCTCACGCGGCGCGCACTGGGAAGATTATCAGGAAGAATACTCTTGACCGCTCAATTCTGACGTTGAATGATGTGCCGGGCATACGTTCGCAGGTATTCATTTCGCCAAGCAAAACACCGAACCGTGCAGACGCGCTTTTCAAAATCATTACCACGGAACGCTGCGGCGGTATAACCTACGTTGACAACTACGGCAGCCGCTTCACGGGACGCTGGCGTATAGGCGCGTCATACCACTGGAACAATCTGAGCCATGTGGGCGACCAGCTTTCAATCGGCTATATGCAGAGCTTTGGGCGGGGGCTCCAGAGCTATGATGTACGCTATGAACTGCCTGTTGGAAACAACGGCACCTTCGCGGGCGTGGAGTTCATGCGAACGGATTATACATTGGGCGAGCAGTTTGCTCACATAGATGCATACGGCACTTCCCACGGCTGGAAGGTCTATTCGCGTACGCCGTGGAAGCGTACGCTGAACAACAACCTTTACTGGCGCATGGAGCTTTCAGAAACAACTCTCAGCGACCGTATGCGGGCATACGATACGGACTCGGAAAAGCACGGCTGGACGTTCCGTTTCGGTCTTG
>JAILNL010000106.1 GCA_024691625.1 Schwartzia sp. (in: firmicutes) | reverse complement strand
TGATGACCGCCACATGCCTCGGAATCCGTTCCCAATTGATTTTCCTGAACAGAGGGGAATCTTTTCCCGGAACCTCAAAGCTTTCGTTTTTTCCTCCGAATACCTTCTTCCACATAACAAACCTCCCTGTCCGGGGAATCCCCGAGGCAGTGCCTTATCTGTCAAGGGCTTTTTTCATCTTCGCCGCAATGCCCTTCATCTTCTCTGTAGATACCGAGCATGCCGCAACGCGCACACCGAGCTTCAGCGGCACCGCAAAGATCAGGTCCTCATGCAGTCTGTCGCAGACCGCTGCCGGATTCTCCGCAGGAACCGCAAGGAAGAAACCGCCTTTATACGGAAGTGCGTTCAAGCCGCAGGCTTTTGCCTCCTCCATGAAGAGATTTCCCCTTGCCTGTATCATTCGATAAAAATCGTCACGTTCCTTCTCAAATTGCGCCAAAGCCGTCGGATCCTGCTGAATCTTCACAAGCAGCGCCATTGCTCCGCGATTGATATTTGACCAGGTCGCACGGCTGGTATACTTATTGATTTCATTGAATTCCGTAATGACCTCTTTACTCGAGGAAACTGCAATCAATGCACCGGTACGCTGTCCGTACATCGTATATCCCTTGGACATGCTGAAAGCAAACATCGAAAGGATATTTTCATGCAGATTTCCGAACTGCTTCATGAAGCGACGGGTCTCATTCTTTTCTCCCGCATAATCGATATAGGCAATATCCACCAGGATGCTCACACGCTTGCCGGCCTCTGCATAATGCTTACAGATATCCAGCACCTGTGCCCAGTCCTCTTCCGTGAGGCTGAAGCCCGTCGGGTTATGCGCCGGTGAGTTGATGATGATGAGCAATGAGTCCTGCTGCTTCATCAGTGTTTCTACCGCCTCGGAAAATCCTGCCGCATTGAATTCCTGCTTCTCATCAAACAGTGCATAGGTTTCAAGACGGCATCCGCATTCCTGACAAATCACATTATAGGTTCCCCAGAACCAGTCCGAGGTCAGTACCGCATCTCCACGTTCCGCATAATTCGCTACTGCGTGATGGATTGCCCCTGTCCCTCCGGCTGTAGCAACCGCGCCCATATAGCCTTCCGGCTTCTGATCGGCAAAGGAGAGCTCCTTTACAGCTTCAAGATATTCCGGCAATCCGGAAATCGGCGCATAGGCAATCAGCTCCGTCATCTCCATGGAACGATACACCCGCTCCATAGTCGGGAGACAGGCCAGCTTCCCCTCATCGTCCATCATGACTCCGATGGTCGCATTCGTCACCTTGTCCGCGCCATATTTCTGTGCAGCTTCACGACATGCCGCATTCGCACCAAAAATTGCATCCTTCAGACATTTACCTGCTGCATGAGATGCTGCCATATACTTCGTCATAACCTGTAAGAACTCCCTTCTCTTTGCAGAACTGCTTTTTCGAAGCCAATTTGACTGCTGTTTCTGCAACTCCCGATAAATAATACACTTATTCGGTAAATCCTTTTCTATTGTACCTGATTCTGGATAAAAATCAACATAGGAAAGGAAAAGTATACAATATTATCGATTATGCCAGCATTTCAAGGAGTTCCTCTTTATGGATCGCATAGGTACCCGACTTCCCGACGACCACGCTTGCCGCAAGATTCGCAAGGTAAGCCCCCTCCACAGGCTTCAGTCCGCCGGCCAGAGCCGTTGCGAAAACAGCGATGACCGTATCGCCCGCACCGGCGCTATCAAAGACCTCCCGGGCCTTCGTCGGGATATGCGTGGAAGCCTCCTCCCCCAGCAGACTGATACCGTCCTCCGAGCGGGTCGCCAACACGTTGCGGATCTTGAATTTCCGGATGACATACCGTCCTGCCCTCTCGGTCTGTGTATCATCCGGATGCAGCAGCGGTTCCAGCAGGATTTTATTCATCTTCGCGAGATTCGGCGTCACATAGTCCGCATTGGCATATTTGAGCCAGTTCGTTCCATAGGGATTCACAATAACTGGAACCCCGTGAGCATGAGCGTATTTGATGATTTTCTGGCAAATCTGCTCCGTACAGACCCCTTTCTCATAGTCAGCAATGATTACCGCATCCATGCTCTCGTTGAGCTTCTGCTGAATATAGGTTTCCAGTTTCTCCGTATATTCCTTGTCCCGGGGCGACCTGTCCTCAAAGTCCACACGAAACATCTGATGATGGCCGCTCATGATACGTACCTTCGCCGTGGTCGGGCGGTCCGTATATACCAGTCCCCGCCATTCGATACCGCCCAGCGTGAACTGCTCCAGCAGAGCCTCACAATTCGTATCACTGCCCACAAAGCCCGTGATAAAGGTCTCACAGCCAACCTGTGAGAGATTCCGAGCCACATTCGCCGCACCGCCCAGCGAAATCTTCTCCTTCATCACACGGGCCACAGGCACCGGCGCCTCACTGGAAAACCTTGCCACTTCACTGTAGTAATACTTGTCCAGCATGACATCCCCGACAACCAGTATCCTGCATTTCCCCGTGCGCTCTGCCACAAACTCACGCAGTTTATCCTTATCTACACCAACCAAAAAAGCCAGCCCCTTTGCATATTTCTCTTTCATTTATTCGATACAGTGGGCTGCTTTCCCTGCTGCTCAACGAGAGCATCTCAAAATTCGGAAAAACATCTATTTCCAACGTCCCTACAATATCAGGAATGTCTAACGGTACGATATCGCTGAATACAATAACTTATAGTAAACGCCTTTAATTTTGCCAATCAAAAGAACAGGATCCTTTTTATATACTCATGCTGACATAGCATATCTTTGCCTGTTTGCAATTCTACCATGTGTTTATGAGGTTTTGGTATTAGTACAGACGCTTACTATAA
>JAILNL010000093.1 GCA_024691625.1 Schwartzia sp. (in: firmicutes) | reverse complement strand
TTTTGTAAATTATTTCAACTTTATTTGCATTTTTGTACTTTATAGGTGGACAATATAAGAAAAGCTGCCCGACGAGGCTGTACCCCATCGGACAGCCTTCCTGCTGTCAACCAATCTTACTGATAGTATATGACGCTCGCTCCAAAGAGTCAACCGTCCATTTAGCGGATATTTTCTTCGGCAAAACTTGAACAATATCGTATAATATGAATAGAATTTTTCCTATTTTCTATTGAAGCATTTGAAAGGAGCATGCTTATGCATTCTTCCGTTTCCTCTCATATCAAAGGCTTTGGCGCGGTTTCCTATGCCAGAAAAAATATCCCGGTGCTCTTCGACGCAGATGTGTGCGTAACAGGAGGAGGCCCGTCGGGCATGGCTGCGGCTGTGCAGTCGGCAGAGCACGGCGCGCGCACAGTTCTCATAGAGCGCGGCATAGCCCTGGGCGGTCTGCAGACTTTGGGAAATGTCATTCCCTGCATGACCAGCTTTGCGCCTGACAGCGATACGCCCTTCGTAAAGACACTGAAGGAACGCCTTTCAGCGGAAGGGATTGAGTTCGACGACCGCACGGAGGGCAGCGAGGTCTCCATATGGACGAACCCTGAGATACTCAGCCGTATATATGATGACATGTGCGAAAAATCAGGTGTCGAGGTTCTCTATAACGCGGTATTTGTTGATACTGTTATGGAAGGAAAATCTATCTCCGCCGTCATCGTGCAGACAATGGCAGGCCTTCGCGCCATAAAGAGCCGCGTGTTCATAGACGGCACAGGCGACGCAGTACTGGCACGCTCCGCAGGAGTCCCCTGCGAATGCGGCTATGAAAAGACGGGAAGGAATCAGCCCATGAGCTTCCGCTTTGAAATAGGCGGCATAGATATGGAGCGTCTTTACGATTACATCACCAATGAGCTTAAAGACCCCTGGTGCAAATCGCCGCTGCCGCATTTTACCATGGCAGAGGCGCGGCACCGCGCCGTGAAATATGTGCTTGAGGATTTCATGGCAAAAGGGATAGAAACAGGCGAGCTCACAGAAGCGGACGCGGAATACATGCAGGGCTTTGCCATAGTCGGAAAGCCCGGAACCATGTCCATGAACTGCCCGGAGCTTCCTGCCGAATACAGCGCGTCAGACCCCCTCTCCTACAGCAGAGGAGTACGCGAAGGACGGCGAATGATTCACCGCATCACGCAGTATTTCATAAACCACATGCCCGGCTTTGAAAACGCGTATATCGCAAAAGAGGCCTCCATGCTGGGAGCGCGCGAGTCATGGCGAATACGCGGAAAAGTGTATCTCACCGAGGACGACTATCACAATGAATCGCGTTTCCCTGACGCGGTTGCGCGCACGGCGTGGTTCATCGACGCTCACGGAGAAAAAATATCCGAAAAACTGCCCAAGGGAGCGTACTATGAAATCCCATTCCGCGCTATGGTTGCGGACGAAGCTGAAAATCTCATCGTCAGCGGACGGTGTATCAGCGCCAGCTTTATCCTGCAGGCATCGATGCGCATCCAGGTCACATGCATGAGCATCGGCGAGGCTGCAGGAATAGCAGCCGCATGGTCGGTGCGTAATGACATCCCCGCCAATGAAGTCGATTGGAGCAAAATTCCCGCTGATGTGAGAAGTTATGTGAGTGAATAATGCACACAAAAACAGAAAAAGCCTTCTCCTTTAGGAGAAGGTGCCGAGTTTACGAGGCGGATGAGGTGTTCCCCAAAATTGCAACCATGTTGATAGTGGCAAGCTTTTGTGTACCTCCTCCACCGCTGACGCGGTCCCAAGCTGACATGCCACCGGCATGTCAGCACCCCTAAAAGGGAAGGCATTTTTTATTCTGCAAAGATATACTTAAAGGCTTCCTCTGCGGTTTCAACCGGGTGAATGTCGAGGCCAAGATGGTTTTCCGCGATATCCTTCCCGTTTTCCTTCGGAATGACGAGAGTTTTGATTCCTGCCTGCTTTGCGCCGTAGGCTTTTTCGTTTACGCCGCCAACTGGGCGTACACGTCCGTACAGGGAAATCTCTCCGGTCACCGCCACGTCCTGACGGATAGGGCGGTTCTCCACTGCGCTGATAATAGCAGCGAGGATTGCCGTACCTGCGGATGGGCCGTCGATATTTCCGCCGCCCACCACATTGATATGAACGTCATAGTCCGCCAGATCCTTGCCTGTGATTCTGCGCATGACCGATGCCGCGTTGAACACGGAATCCTTTGCCATGCTTCCTGCGGTTTCGTTGAAGCGCACTTTGCCCTTTCCTGCTTCACGGGCAGGGAATGCAACAGCCTCTATCTCGATAACCGAGCCGATATAGCCCGAAACACCGAGTCCGAATATATGGCCGACCTCCGTGCGGTCAGATGCCTTTTTCGTAACGAACTGGAAAAGACGGCTGACCTGCGCGACAGCGTAGATATCGTCCTTCGTTATTGTGACTGCTTCTCCCTCCGCACGGTCATGACTGCGTTCAATGGCAAAGCTGTAGGCGTCCGCAAGAATATTGATTGCCTTTCGGCCCTCAACCGTATAGTCGCTGATAAGCTGCGAAGCGCCCTCCTCAAGAACGGCAGACAGCTTTTTCGCAGCCGCCTCCACAATCTTTACGATATGCGCAGGAGTCAGCGGTTCAAAGTAAATCTCCGCGCAGCGTGAACGGAGCGCGGGGCTGATATCCCGTGATTCGCGGGTAGTCGCGCCGATAAGCACGAAATCCGCGGGAGCTCCGTCTTCAAACAGCTTTTTGACGTAAGGCGGCGTTTTTTCGTCCGTAGGGTCGTAGTATGTGGACTCAAAGAACGCGCGCTTATCCTCAAGAACCTTCAGCAGCTTGTTCTGCAGCATAGGGTCCATTTCGCCGATTTCATCTATGAAGAGAACGCCGCCGTGAGCGTCGCTGACAAGTCCCAGCTTCGGCTCAGGTATGCCGTTGTCCGCCAAATCCTTGCGCGCACCCTGATAGATAGGGTCGTGAACAGAGCCCAGAAGAGGGTTCGTCATGTCGCGCGGATCCCAGCGGAGTGTAGCTCCGTCAGTTTCCACGAAGGGAGCCGTTTCTTCAAAGGGAGCTTCCTTCACCTTTTTCGCCGCCTCCAGAACAAGACGCGCCGCCGTGGTCTTTCCCACGCCCGGAGGTCCGTAAAGCAACAGGTGCTGCGGATAGGGGGAGGACAGCTTCGCAAGAAGGGAATGAACTGCGCGCTCCTGCCCCACGATTTCGTCCATGGACTGCGGGCGGAGCAACTCCATGACGGACTGAGTGAGGCTCACCTTTTCCATTGCTTCGAGCTTTTCGCGTTTTTTCGCTGCCTGCGGTGACTCCGTCGCCACCTTTTCCTCATCAAGAACCTGCATGCGGATATCCTTCACGTATTCCTGATGATTTTCCTCAAGCTTTTCG
>JAILNL010000071.1 GCA_024691625.1 Schwartzia sp. (in: firmicutes) | reverse complement strand
GATTGCCTTCCGCAAAAAGCGGGCGGAGGTTCTTCTGCCTGTCACAAAGAGCGTCGACTTTGCCCAGAAGAAGCTGGCTTCTATGCCTACAGGCGGGAAAACACCGCTTGCAAAGGGCATTGAAAAGACCGCTGACCTTTTGGATATGATGTATCGACAGGACCCGACGCAGGATCCTGTAGTCATCTTCATCACGGACGGACGTGCCACGGCGCCGCTCAAAGAGGGGGGCGACCCTGTGGAGGAAGCTATGCTTGAGGCAGCGCGTGTTGCGAAGCACAATCTGCCAATCGCTGTCATTGATACGGAGAATGGCTTTATCAAGCTTGGACTTGCGAAGAAGCTTGCCAAGAAGCTGGAAGCTTCCTATTTCCACATGGATAAGCTTTCTGAGGATAGTCTGTTGCATATTTGGAGGAAAATGAGTTAATGATAGAGGTCAAAAATCTCTCAAAAGTTTTTCAGTATAAGGATAAACAAAATCAGACGGCTGAAAAGACAGCAGTGAATAATCTCTCCCTGTCGATTAAGACCGGAGAAATTTTTGGCCTTTTAGGTCCGAACGGCTCGGGCAAGACTACTACAATCCGTATGCTCACGATGCTATTAAAACCAACGTCGGGAGAAATTTTCTACGACGGAAAGCATGTCGATATTGATGATAGGGATGTACGCGAGGTTAAGCAGATGTTTGGCATCGTGCCGCAGAATATCAATTTCGATATGGACCTTACCGTTAGGGAGAATATGGAGCTGCACGGGCGGCTTTACCACATGAACAAAAAGAATCGTGAGGAGCGTATCGCGGAGCTTTTGAAGTATGTAGGTGTAGAAGAGGTCATAAATGACCGTGTACGCAATCTGTCCGGCGGTATGAAACGCCGTGCTTTAATTGCGCGCGCACTGATGCACGATCCGCGCATTCTCTTTATGGATGAGCCGACGGTAGCGCTTGATCCGCAGATACGGCGTCATATATGGGAGCTTATCCGTGAGCTTGCGCACAAGGGGACTACGGTACTTATCACAACC
Source organism: Schwartzia sp. (in: firmicutes) (assembly GCA_024691625.1). Taxonomy (GTDB): domain Bacteria; phylum Bacillota; class Negativicutes; order Selenomonadales; family Selenomonadaceae; genus Schwartzia. Next base: position 9,314 of record JAILNL010000071.1, on the reverse strand, counting down.
CACTACATTGAGGAAGCAGAAGAGCTTTGCGACCGTGTCGCAATCGTGAACAAAGGAAAGCTTTTGGCTATTGATACGCCTAAAGGCTTTATCTCGAAGCTCGGTCGGTTTGTGGTTGAGTGGACTGAGGGAACCCATAAGGAATTTAAGCTCTTTAATACTCGCGAAGAGGCGGGACAGTTCCTGACACAGCTCGACGCTCCGGGTGGCATCCGCAAATCAAATCTTGAGGATGTCTTTATCGAAATGACCGGACGAAAGGAGGGACTCTGATGCTGGGTGATATATGGACCGTATTCTGGCGTGACTGGGTGGTCTTAAAGCATCGTATGGCGGCGTTCATTTTGAGCCGCATGGTCGCTCCTATCCTTTATCTTGTAGCTTTCGGCTGGGGCCTTGGACGAAGCATTCAGACCGCTACGGGCGGATCCTATCTGGACTTTCTTGTGCCGGGCATCATGGCGCTGAACTCCATGAACATCAGCTTTAACAGTGTTATACAGGTACATGCGGAAAAAGTCTACCATAAAAGTATTGAGGAATACCTCACATCTCCGATTTGGCCGCATGCATTTGTCATCGGAAAAACGCTGGCGGCTGTGCTTCGCGGACTCATATCTTCGGCGATTATTATCTGCCTTGCCTACGCATTCGGCGCGCATTTTTCCATTACACCGCTCTTTTTGCTGGTGCTGATTCTGAACTGTGCGGTCTTTGCCGAAATCGGGTTTGCCGCTGCAATGTATATCAAGACATACGAGCACATGGGACAGGTAAATACTTATGCGCTTCTTCCAATGTCATTTTTGTGCGGAACATTTTTCTCCACACATACTCTTCCTGATGCGCTGCGCTGGTTTATCGAGCTTCTGCCGCTGACGCATACGAGCTATCTGCTCAGAGGAATCGCAATGAATCAGGAGGTTTCTCTTCTCTCCGTCGGTGTGCTCATGATTTATCTTGTCGTCGTATTCGTTATCGGCAGCAAGGCATTCCTGAAGCTGAGAGAATAAAATTTCACATAAACAAAAGCCACACAGTGCGATTGCTGTGTGGCTTTTGTTTTGCGTGTATTTTACAGCAGTTTTTCGATATCTGCTGCGATAGCGGAGGGGACTGTAGTTGGCTCAAAGCGGGCAACTACATTTCCTTCGCGGTCTATAAGGAATTTCGTGAAGTTCCATTTGATATCGTCTCCCTCAAGGAAATGAGGGAAGTTTTCTTTAAGTGCGGCAACAAGCTTCTCCGTGATGGGGTGGTTTGCGTCGAAGCCTTCAAAGCCTTTCTGACTGACGAGATATTTAAAGAGTGGCTGTGCTGTTTCGTCGCGGACATCGCCTTTTTCGAAAATCTGGAAGGTGACGCCGTAGTTAAGACGGCAGAACTGTTGAACCTCTTCGTTTGTTCCGGGGTCCTGTTCTGCGAACTGATTGCAGGGGAAGCCCAGGATTTCAAGTCCTTTATCCTTGTATTTCATATACAGATCCTGCAGCTCCTTGAACTGAGGAGTGAAGCCGCATTTGCTGGCGGTGTTAACTATGAGAAGCACCTTGCCTTTGTAGTCGGAGAGGGATTTTTCTTCGCCTTTGCTTGTTTTTACAGTGAAATCATAAATTCCCATATAAGTACTCCTTTCTGTCTGTCAAAGTCCGAGCATCGCATCGAGCTTTTCTTTGTCAAAGCTAAGGACATAGTCTTTATCGTTGACTGTAGTGATAGGAACAACAAGGTCTCCGGTCAGCTTGTAGCAGGCCTCCCGGTCCGCTTCGTTTTCTTCGATATTGTGCTCCTCAAAAGCGACGTTCTTGCTTTTGAGGTATTTTTTTACCTTGTCGCACCAGGGACATTGGGTGATTGAATATACTTTTACCATGATGGGTTTCCTCCTTTTAAGCCGTTAATATATTTTTCCGCCAATAAAGCGGCTGTTGTTCCGTCAGAGGCTGCCGTGGTTAGCTGGCGTATTTCTTTTTCGCGAATATCTCCTGCGGCAAAAACACCTGGAATTTTAGTCCTGCAGTCTTCACCGGCAAGAATGCGCCCGCCGCCAATTCCAAGCTCCTCGGCAAACAGTGCCGTGTTCGGTTCAACTCCGATATTCACGAATATACCGTCAACAGAAAGAGTTGAAGTTTCACCTGTGGCTTTGTTAAGGACATCTATGCTTTCCAGTCGTCCGTCACCGTGGAGAGCTTCTATTTCCGTATCAAGAAGAATCTCTGCCTTATCATTCTCTTTAAGCCGCTGTCGGGAGACTTCATCGGCGCGGAGCTGCGAGCGGTGAATGAGATACAGCCTTTTTGCGTATTTTGTCAGGAAGTTTGCTGCATCTACTGCGGCGTTTCCGCCGCCTACTACGGCGATTGTTTTATCCTGATACATGTGTCCGTCGCAAAGCTCGCAGTAATGCACGCCTTTATTTTCGTATTTGCCTGATTCTGCCAGCGGCAGCCTGCGGCGTGTCATTCCCGTTGCGATAATAACCACATCAGCTTCGTAGATGTTTTCATCTGTTTCAATGATTTTTGGCGTTGCATTAAGCCTGACCTTTTGTATCGGGTCAAATTCGTCGATAACCGCACCGAAGTTTTCTGCCTGTGCCTGCAGGTTTCCGATAAGCTCACTGCCTGAGACCTTTGTGAAGCCCGGATAGTTTTCGATGCCTGTAGCATTGGCAATCTGTCCGCCGACGATACCGTTTTCAAGGACAAGCACGGAAAAATTCATCCGCCCCGCGTATAGGGCTGCGGTTAATCCTGCCATACCTGCACCTATGATGACGACGTTTTTGTGCGTGCGTGGTTTATCCATAAGCGCTCCTTTCTGCAGATTAAAACATATTATTGTTGTTTTTAAAAATACTCTTTTACAATTTTTATTATATATGTTGAGTATGGCATATATCAACGAAAATATAGAAAGTTTATTTATATTTAATAAAAGTGCCGGCAGATAAAGTATACTTGTATTGAACAGTAATAACGATAACAATAAATTTTATTTTCATATAGCAGAGAAAATCAGTATTCTGGCATTTTAATGAAAAAAGTATATACAAAATTGACAATACCAGCCGTATAGGGTGACAATACAAACAATGAAGGCAGACCTCTTATGAAGGGATATAATGCAATGGAAAACGAAAACAAAGCTCCGAGACTTTTCGGAGAAAAATGTGACGATTATCTGTCGGTACTCACGCAGATTGATATACCACTTGCGATTTATCAGTTTGTGGACAATAAAGTAGTAACGATTTTCGTATCGGACGCGATTCTGGAGTATATGGGACATGGTATCAAGAATCGTGAGGATATGATTGATTTTTATAACGAGGATATGTATCGGTATGTGCACCCGGATGACCGCGACCGTATCATAAAAGCGGCGCGGGATTTTGCCATGGGCAGAAGCAGTGTGTACGATGTGACCTATAGGGAACAGATGCCTGTACGTAAGGGCTGGTCTGTTATTCACGCCCGTGGCTATCATCATACTATGACGGACGGGACTCGCTACGCCATCGTGTATTACGATGACGTGACTACGGCGAATGAGATGGATCGGGCGCAGGAGGATCTCATGAACCGTACTTTCTTTGAAAGTCTTGCCCGATACGATGAAGCAGTTGTGATTTTTGATGTTGAAACCCATGAGCTTTTTTATGCAAACGAGCGCATGAGGAAGATAATCGCGCCTCCTCCCGGCTATGGCAACGGTGTTTCTATAGAGGAATATCTGGGAATTGATGCGTTTCCTTATTCAGCTGCTGAGATGATTGAACGGGGCAAGTTCACCCTGATGCTGCCAGATGAAAACAAGGCCGTGATTTTTCATGCATCAAGGACGGAATGGCAGGGGCGTGAAGCATGTGTGCTGATGCTTGCAGATCGTGAGGACAGACAGTTGATAGACGAGCTGACGGCGCTGCCGTCTCTGAATTATCTCAGGGTTCACGGAGAGAAGGAGCTTTGTTCTTTGATGCCGGGCCCGAAAAAATTCAGTGTGCTTTTTTTCGATATATGTGATTTTAAGGAGTACAACTATCTTTTTGGCTATGATGCAGGAGACACGCTTTTGAGGCAGTGCGCTGATGTTATCCGTGAGCATTTCAAAGGTGAGTTTGTCTGCCGTTTTTATGATGACCATTTTGTGGTGCTGAGCACGAAGGACAACCTTGAGGATGAGGTGGCATCGGTGTGCCGGGATATCCTCGGTTCGGATTTCGGTCCGACGATACAGCTCAAGGTCGGTATTTATGAGATGAAGGACCGTGATGAGGGAATCATTGCCGCCTGCGAAAAGGCGCAGCTCGCACGCAAATGGATACAGTTTGATTCGTCAAAATTCTGTTGTTTTTATGAGCCTGCCATGCAGGAGATGGATACGCTGCAGCATTATGTGGCATCCCATGTTGATGAGGCTATTGATAACGGTTGGATTGAGGTCTATTATCAGCCTGTTGCCTGCACGCTTTCCAAACGCGTATACAGTTTTGAAGCTCTTGCGAGATGGAATGATCCCGAGTATGGGCTCCTGCACCCGGGCGTTTTTATAGGCGCCCTTGAGTCATCACATCAAATCCACAAGCTGGATTCATACATGATTCTACATGTGTGCAGGGAAATGCGTGAAGCAATGGATGAGGGTAAAACCGTAGTGCCGGTTTCTTTCAATCTTTCAAGGCTCGATTTTGTTTCATGTGATATTTTTCAAATCATTGAGGATGCGGTGAAGGCAGAAAACATCGACCGCTCGATGCTTCACATAGAGATAACGGAGAGTCTTTTTGCGGCTAATACTTATATCAAGGAGCAGGTGGTCAGATTCCATCAGGCAGGCTATGAGGTCTGGATGGATGATTTCGGAAGCGGATATTCGTCTCTTAACGTGCTTAAGGATTATGATTTTGACGCGCTGAAGATAGATATGGTCTTTCTGTCGAAATTCGACCAGAGGTCCAAGGATATTCTACGTGCTATTGTCAGTATGGCGAAGGAGATAGGTATTCATACGCTGGCTGAGGGCGTAGAGACACAGGAACAGATGGATTTCCTGCGGGATATCGGATGCCAGTTCGTGCAGGGGTATTTAATAGGACGGCCTCAGCCTATTCGGGAGACGATAGCGTTGCTCAATGAACGGCAGATGCCGCTTATGAACGCAGAGGAGAGGGTGTTCTGCCGCGCGCTGGGGACAGTGGATTTTCAGACAGACCGGTCTATGGCGCTTATCTTGTTCGACGGGACGACTCAGACCTTTCTGTTCGCAAACGATGCGTTTAAGCAGTCTCTTGCGGAGATAGGGGTGGTGTCTCTCCGAGAGGCGGAGGCTGTGATGAATGATCAACATACTCCTGCGGGAAGAATGTATCACAGCTTTGCCGTTCGTACGGCTGCCAGCGGAGCGCAGGAGGAGTTTACTTATGCAGTAGACGGGAAATATATGCAATTCATATCAAAGGCGATATCCCGTCTGGATGAAAAGTATATGATTGTTGTTTCGCTGGAAACGATGACCGTTCATGCGGATACGAAAAAAATAGCGCGGTTCAACCGGTATCTTATGGCGATGGCTATGAGCTACGATGAGGTCAGCCTTATTCATTTTGACGAGGATTATGTGGAGCGGATAATCAGCAACGGAGCCTTCTGCGAGGGAGAGTCTGACCGTCACAATAATCTGTTGGAAAGCCGCAACCTTTACGCAAGCATGTTTATCCACCCTGATGACTTGGAGGCTTACCTTGCTTTTTCTGAGCCGAGTACTCTAATAAGCCGCATTGAAGAGGCAGAAGCAGGGTATCTCTCCGAGGAGTTCCGCCGCCGCAGGACAACGGATAGTCCTTATGTGTGGAATCAGTACACTGTGCTTCTTATGCCGCATTCGGACAGCCTTGTCATGCAGATGATACGCCGTGCGCCCCACGCATTTCACAGGGGAAATGAGGCGTAACGATGCTGACATATTCATTTGAGAATACGGGGAAAATTCCTCTTTATGAGCATCTTTACCGATGCATTCGTGATGATATACTTGCGGGGCGTCTCACCCCGGGTGAAAAGCTGCCGTCGAAGAGAACTTTGGCACGTAATCTCGGTATAAGCACGATAACCGTGGAAAATGCCTACGGGCAGCTTACAGCGGAAGGATACTGCCGTTCTGCACCGAAGAAGGGTTTTTTCGTTACGGAGACTCTTGAAAAAATGCCGGTTCAGGCGAAGCCTGCGGAAGTTCCTGAGCTGCCGCAGACTGAGGCAAAGGCATGGAAGATTGATTTTACGGCGAATACAATGCGTGCGGAGGATTTTCCCTTCGCAATATGGACAAGACTTTTACGTCAGGTGGTAAGTGAGGCATCTGACGAGCTTTTGATGCGCTCGCCCAGCGGCGGAGTTTTGGCGCTGAGACAGGCAATAGCAGACCATCTGCGCAGCTTTCGGGGGCTTGTTGTGTCACCCGAGCAGATAGTAATCGGTGCGGGAACGGAGTATTTGTACAGTCTGCTTGTGAAGTTTTTCGGCAGGGACAAGATTTTCTGTGTCGAAAATCCGGGCTATGACCGTATCCGTAAGGTGTATAAAAGCAACGGGGCTGTATGTGCTGCGGCAGATATGGACACACAGGGGGTCCGTCTTGATGAGGTGGAACGGTGCGGGACGGATATTCTTCATATCAGCCCGTCGCATCATTTTCCTACGGGAATCATCATGCCTGTAAGCCGCAGATATGAGCTTCTTGCGTGGGCGAACCGCAAACCGGGGCGCTGCATTATCGAGGATGATTACGACAGCGAGTTCCGAATGACGGGGCGTCCTATACCTACGCTCATGAGTATAGACGCGGCAGGACGCGTTATATACATGAATACCTTCAGTAAGAGTCTCACGCCTACTATCCGTATAAGCTATATGGTGCTGCCTGCGAATATGGTAAAACCCTTCTTTGAAAAGGTCGGATTTTACAACTGTACTGTCTCGAACTTCGAGCAGTATACTCTGGCGCGGTTCATTGGGGACGGGTATTTTGAAAAGCATATAAACCGCATGAGAAATATTTACCGACGCAGGAGAGAAGAGCTTTTGTCCCTGCTGCGTTCATCCGAGAATGCAAAAAGGCTCTCTATAATTGAACGAGGCTCAGGACTTCATTTTCTTCTGCGGTTCAATACACGGCAGAGTGACGCGGAGATTGTTGAGCGGCTGGAAAACATGGGTATACATATGCGTCCGTTGGCGGCGTATTACGAAGGTGAGCATCCCGATGCCGAGCATATTTTTGTGCTGAACTATTCGAATCTGGACGTTGAAAAGCTTGAGCAGGGATTGTTTCGCGGGATTGCCGGCGGCAAAGATTAGTTAAAAAATTTTTCTGCCCGTAACAAATGGTACGGAATTTATATGGCATAAAAATATATACTCTCCATAGAATGAATCATGTATTTAACAGGAGGAATTTTTGTGGAGAATAAAATGTTTTGCTATCAGTGTCAGGAGACAGCAGGAGGAAAAGGCTGTACGCTCATGGGCGTCTGCGGTAAATCTCCTGATGTGGCGGCCATGCAAGATTTGCTTGTATATGTAACTAAGGGACTTGGAGCTGTTGCGACACGTCTCCGCGAGGAAGGAAAGAAGGTTTCCCGCGAAGTCAATCACCTGGTAACGCTTAATCTTTTTGTTACCATAACGAATGCAAATTTCGACCGTGATGATATTATCAGCCGTATTGAAAAGACAATGGCTGTGCGAAACGAGCTTGTAGGGCTGCTGACGGATAAAAACGGACTGCCTGATGCCGCGGTATGGTCTGCTTCAAGGGAAGCATTTGCCGCAAAGGCGGTAACAGTCGGCGTTCTTCGCACGGAAAACGAGGATATCAGAAGCCTGCGTGAGCTTATCACCTATGGACTCAAGGGCCTGTCTGCGTATATGAAGCATGCGAACGTGCTTGGAAAAGAGGACGAAACCATCGACGCTTTTCAGCAGGCGGCGCTTGCAAAGCTTTTGGATGACAGCATCGGGGCAGAGGCTCTTACAGGACTTGCGCTTGCTGCAGGTGAGCAGGGCGTAAAGGCCATGGAACTTCTTGACTCGGCGAATACTGAAGCATACGGCAACCCGGAAATTACTTCCGTTGATACAGGTGTCCGTAATAATCCGGGCATACTGATTTCAGGTCATGACCTCCTTGATTTGGAAATGCTTCTGGAGCAGACTGCCGGAACGGGTGTAGATGTCTATACTCACGGCGAGATGCTTCCGGCGCATTACTATCCGAAATTCAAAAAATATCCTCATTTTGCAGGGAACTACGGAAATGCGTGGTGGAAGCAGAAGGAGGAGTTCGAGGCCTTTGGCGGTCCGATACTGATGACGACAAACTGTGTTGTTCCGCCGAATGAGTCATACAAGGCACGTCTTTTCACTACGGGAGCAACAGGTGTGCCGGGCTGTGTGCATATTGATGCGAAGGACGGAAAAAAGGATTTCACTCAGATTATTGAGCTGGCTAAAAAATGTCGGCCGCCTAAGGAGCTTGAGCACGGCACTATAGTCGGCGGCTTTGCCCATGAACAGGTATTTGCACTCGCTGACAAGGTTGTTGAGGCTGTTAAATCAGGCGCGATAAAGAAATTTGTCGTAATGGCAGGCTGTGACGGCAGAATGAAATCCCGCAGCTATTACGAGGATTTTGCAAAGGCTCTGCCGAAGGATACGGTTATTCTCACGGCAGGGTGTGCAAAGTATAAATATATCAAGCTGCCTTTGGGCGATATCGGAGGAATCCCCCGTGTGCTTGATGCGGGACAGTGCAATGATTCCTATTCTCTCGCACTTATTGCACTGAAGCTGAAGGAAGTATTCGGACTTGATGATATCAATGAGCTTCCGATTGTTTATAACATTTCATGGTATGAGCAGAAGGCTGTTATTGTTCTTTTGGCACTGCTGCACCTTGGAGTAAAAAATATTCATCTCGGTCCGACACTGCCTGCATTCCTTTCACCGAACGTAGCCAATGTGCTGGTGGAAAATTTCGGTATTGGCGGAATAACAGATGTTGAGTCGGATATAAAAACACTTTTAGGCTGATGAAAGGGCGAATGCTATGACGAATGAAAGAAGACAGATTCTGTCAGAGATTCTCGGGAAAAATCCGCTGGTTGCGGGACTGAGTGAAGATGAACTGGAAAATTTCATAGCGTCAAGCAGCGCAAAAGAACTGGTATATGAAGAGAGCGGAGCGGTTTTCCATGAGGGAGACCGCCCTGCATATATCTATATTCTTATTTCAGGAGCTATACATATACAGAA
>JAILNL010000028.1 GCA_024691625.1 Schwartzia sp. (in: firmicutes) | reverse complement strand
ATGAAGCTCCGTAATGGCCGCGCCGTCACTGTAAGGAATCAGCAAAGTGCATTCAAGGGACTGCTCCTTAAAAAACGATTCTATGCGGTTAAGAAGCACCTTTATATTGTCGCCCGTCGCTGCTGACACACATACAGCATCACGGTATCTGGTCATGCGCCCGGTATCGTAAGGATTTTCCATTTGATCAGTTTTGTTGAACACAAAGAGCATTGGTTTTTCTTCCGCTCCCAGCTCCTTCAGCACCTCCATAACAGCCTCAATATGCTGCTCGGCGTTGCTGCTGCTCGCATCCACCACATGAAGCAGAAGGTCAGCCTCCGTCACTTCCTCCAGTGTTGCCCGAAATGCTGTCACCAGAGTATGAGGAAGCTTTTGGATAAATCCCACCGTATCGGTTAAAAGAATTTCTTTCTTTTCAGGCAGCGTCAGCCGTCTTGTGGTGGGATCAAGTGTAGCAAAAAGCTTATCCTCCGCAAAGACCTCCGCTCCCGTGAGACGGTTGAGCAGCGTGGATTTGCCCGCGTTTGTGTAGCCCACAAGCGCCACCAGAGGCATACGGGATTTTTGTCGGCGCGTGCGGTACAGCGTACGCGTTTTCTTCATTCCGTTTATCTGCTCTTCTATATCATGGATACGGGTATAGATACGGCGGCGGTCTACCTCCAGCTTTGTTTCACCGGGTCCCCTCGTACCGATTCCTCCGCCAAGACGCGAAAGAACAAGGCCCTGGCCGCCGAGACGCGGAAGATTGTATTTAAGCTGTGCAAGCTCAACCTGCAGACGTCCTTCGTGGGAGCGCGCCCGCTGCGCAAAAATATCCAGTATAAGCGCCGTGCGGTCAATGACACGTATTCCCAGCATCCGCTCAAGATTATGCTGCTGTGATGGAGTAAGCTCGTCATCGAGAATCAGTAGATCGGCGTCGAGATTCTGTATCTCCATGGCGATTTCATTGACCTTTCCTTTTCCAAGGAAAAGCGCCGAATCAGGCCGCTCCCTTCGCTGAGTAAAACGCCCGACAACCACCGCTCCCGCGGTATCGGCCAGACGCTCAAGCTCGTCCATAGATTCCTCTATGCCCCATATGCCTCTCTGCATGCGCTCCACCCCGGCAAGGATAGCACGCTCGGGACGGCCGTCCGTTGTTTGTGTGCTCTCCTCGCTGAGCTTCTTGTTTATTGCCGTTACCATCAGCGAAAGATTTACCTGATGAAGCACTGTATCAGAGGCCGGACCGTAGGTAAACAGCTGAGGAGTACCGTCCTCACGGGTATCCCCCGTAAAAGCCCCCATACTGCCTGTGATTTTCCCGTCACGGCGGCCTATAGCCGCCATACAGTCAAAACGAAGTCTGCGGAGAGAGGACAGGTCTGGTTCACTCAGCCTTACGTCGCCTGTAGGGTGAGTATGTATGCAGCGGATTCCCGAAAGCCTTTTATCCGAGCGTGTCTTTTGCTTAAGCTCAGGCAAATCTACCGTCGCCACATCCCCCAGCGCCACCTGCACTACACGTCCCTGACGGGAAATATATACTGCTACCTCCCTGCCCAGAAGCTCCGTAATGTCGAGCATGCGCTCATTCAGCTCACGGGTAGACAGCTGTCCCACAGGCACAGTAAGCTCATAGATTTTCTTGAGCTGCTCCTGTATATGAGTTTTGACGTTCACCAAATCGCCCTTTATGTCCATAAAGACCTCGTTACATTATTTATTGATAAATCCAGTAATACTGTTCCGTAAACATTTCATCATCCATAGCCGCGTAGTTCTGCACGTGCCTTTTGAACGGAGCGTTATTATTCTCGCACATGCTGAGTCCCATATAAATGCGCGGTACAGACCAGCGTGTGTCCTCTCCCATGGTTCCACGGGTATTCACTGCGAACGCAGCCCTGTAGCCTGCATCCTTCACCGCGCAGATGACATACTCATCATAGCTTCCGCACGGGTAAGCAAGTCCATCGCATTTTCGTCCTGTAATAAGCTCAAGATATCTTTTCGACATTTTGAACTCATTGAGATTGTCCCAGTAATTTTCCTCCCGCAGATCAGACGGATGCGTCAGCGTGTGGGATCCTATAGAAATATGCGGATCCTTTGCCATTTCCTTCAATTCTTTTGCAGTGATATAAGGATACCCCGGAAGCTCCCCATCAATACAGCTCGTAATGATGAAGAAAACGGCCTTCATATCACGCTTCTTAAGCTCCGGAAATGCGTAATCATAGATGCCCTTGTATCCGTCGTCAAATGTAATAAGGACGGATTTTTCAGGGAATGAGCCCTTATCAATGCAGTCTATATACTCCTCCATAGAGAGCGTCCTATATCCGTTTGCCTTGAGCCAGTCGAGCTGCTGCGCAAAAGCCTCAGGAGTTACATCGAAGCCGTTAAGCGGCACCGGCTTGAGGTCATGATACATAAGCACCGGCGCGTAAGTGCTGTATGGAAGCCCCTCCGAACAAGAGCCCTTTTGCGGAACCAGCACCGTGGCGCACAAAAATACGAAAAAAATAACATTAGATACGAGTTTTCTTATCATAGCTGCAATACGTCCCCCTTTGTCTCCATATATTATAACGCAACAGTCCAAATTTTGCCGTAGGCAAAACATTAACTATTGCGTTATAATAGAATAAATCAGTTTTTATCTCTATCTGAACTGTAACCGGGGAGGACTCTTTTTTATGAAAATGTTTCCGTTCTGCCTGAAAAATCCACAGGACATAGATGCTGCCATAGCAGAGTTTCAAAAGCAGTGCCCCAAAAAGTACAGCTCTATCCTCTGCATTGTCTTCAGCTCAACTACAAAATCCGATACAGTCCTTGCCCTCTGCCGCCAAATAACTTCGGTACTCCCTGAAGTCAGAGTTGCGGGCAATACCTCATCCGGTGAAATATTTGACGGACATCTTGCACTTGAAACCATCATAGTGAATTTCATGGTTTTTGAGACCTCCCTCGTCACGGCACGTATCTTCGATACAGGAAAAAGCTCCGCGTCCGATGCTGCCGCCCTTTTGCGGGAACAGCTTCTTGACGAACCTTTGCTTAAGGGAGTGGGCTTCGTAACAACCCCGTCCATTCTCAATGAAATCAATATTTTCTCGGACGTGCTCAGCGAGCTTCCCTCAGGCATAAAAATATTCGGCTGCTCAGCAGACAGTTACATGTCCATGAAAACAAACAGAGACGAGGAAGCTGCCGTCTTTACTGATAAGGAATGGACCACTAAAGGATTTCTTCTGCTGCTTTTCAGCGGAGAAGACCTCAACATACAGGTCGGCTCCTACATCGGTTGGAAGCCCCTGGGGCGTGAGGTCACCATCACCGGACTGAAAAACCGCAGTACCGTAAGTTCCTTTGACAACAAACCGGCTATTTCCCTGTATGAAAAATATCTCGGCATCGTTCCTGAAAAGGATTTTTACCGTCCTCTTATTACATTCCCCATTATTGTGCGGCGTGATGGTCATAAAATTACGCGCGTAGCGTATGCGTATGAACAGGACGGCTCCATACGCTTCAGCGGCGACTGCCGCATAGGCGAACGCGCGCATCTTGCCTACGGCGACCCACTGTCCATGCGCAAGCATCTGCATCAGCTCTTTGCTGAGGTTCACAGCTTTGCTCCGCAGGGAATCCTTATTTATTCCTGCATAGTACGGCGCCTCTACCTAAAAAAAGAAGTAAACAATGAGCTTTCGCCCTTCGCAAAGATTGCGCCTACCGCTGGAGCCTATTCTTTCGGAGAAATCCGCAGATATGACGGATACACAAATGTTCATCTCATGAACAGCGCTCTGATGACAATCGCATTCCGCGAAGGAGAAAAGCCTGCGAGCATGCCTATAGATATTCCGCCCATGGAAAACACCATGAGCGAACATCTTTCGCTTATCAGCGGTCTTGCCAACTTCGTCAGAGTAACAAACAAAGAGCTGGAACAGGCAAATAAAGAACTGCGCTATCTTGCCAATACAGACAGGCTCACAAATCTTCTGAACCGCGGTGCAACCGAGACCTCCCTGAAGGAAATTCTTGAGGGCTGCCGCCGCAACCCTGAAAAAGAAACAGGCGTCCTCATGCTTGACCTTGATTATTTCAAAAAGGTCAACGATACCTTCGGGCATGAAGAAGGCGACCGCGTCCTCAGAAAAGCCTCCCGCATCATGCAGGCATCTGTCCGTCATTCAGACCCCGTAGGGCGCTGGGGCGGTGAAGAGTTTATGATTATTCTTCCTGACTGTTCCCTTGAGACTACCGTAAAAATTGCCGAGACAATCCGACGGAATATACGTACCATCATACTTCCGGACAAAAACCGCATGACAGCCAGCATAGGTGCCACAGCAGCTTCTTCCTCCGACACAATTGACAGCCTTTATACAAGACTGGACACACTCCTTTATGAAGCGAAGAAAAATGGCAGAAACAGAGTCTGCGCTGACGAATCCGAATAAAGTATCGTATATAGACACAAAAGCGGCTGCCCTTTCGGACAGCCGCCTTATTTTTATGCAATCAGAATTTGAACTTGTTGAGGGAGTTCTGCAAATCCTGTGCCAGGTGAGCCAGAGAATTGCTTGCGTCCGCAATCTCGCTTGCAGAAGCTGACTGCTCCTCGGATGCTGCCGAGACATTTTCCATCTCGCCGGATACCATCGAGCCCTTCTGCAGGATAAACGAGGATTTCTCCTTGATATTAGCAGTCTGATCTGCTACAGCATGAACCTCCGAAGTTATAGTAGCCGCCTGCTCGGATACACCGAGAGCCGCAGCCTGTATACGCTCGAAAGCTTCTTTCAGCTGGCTGACGGATTCAGTACCTGCTTTGACAGCGCTGCTGCCCTGCTGCATGGATTTAACAGCTTCGTCGGTATCCGCCTGAATACCTCCGATAAGATTCGTGATACGCTGTGCAGCCTCCTGAGATTGCTCGGCG
>JAILNL010000005.1 GCA_024691625.1 Schwartzia sp. (in: firmicutes) | reverse complement strand
CGTCTTACTGAAACCGAGACAGACGTTTTTGTTCCGGGAGCAATGCTGGGAAGTGCCATGCACGGCGACCACGTAGTCGCTCGTGTAACGCCGTCGCCTATACCGGGACGTTCCCGCGAGGGTGAAATTATCCGCATTGTTGAACGTGCCAACACGAAAATTGTAGGTACTTTTGCGGCAACACGCTCTTTTGCGTTTGTAACGCCTGATGACCAGAAGCTCGGACAGGATATTTTTGTGCCGAAAAAAGCTTTTGGCGGAGCAAAGAACGGAATGAAGGTCGTTGTGGAAATCACAAAATGGCCTGAAGGACGACACAGTGCTGAAGGACAGGTTACGGAAGTACTCGGAAAAACGGGCGATCCGGGCGTAGATGTGCTTTCTGTAATGCGCCAATATGACCTTTCGCAGGAATTTCCTGCTGATGTACAGAATCAGGCAAACCATATTCAGCAGACGGTTATGCCGCAGGAATATGAAGGACGCCGTGACCGCCGTGACTTTACAACGGTCACTATTGACGGTGATGACTCCAAGGATTTTGATGATGCGGTCTATGCGGAGCGCCGTAAAGACGGTGGCTGGTTCCTTGGTGTCTATATTGCCGATGTGAGCTGGTATGTACGCGAGGGAGAACCCCTTGATAAAGAAGCATACGCGCGTGGAACGAGTGTTTATCTTGTTGACCGTGTTATTCCTATGCTTCCCTTTGAGCTTTCCAACGGAATCTGCAGCCTTAACCAGGGCGAGGACCGTCTTTCAATGGCGTGCGAAATGCAGATTTCCCCGAGCGGTAAGGTTGAAAGCTATGAAATTATCCCGGCGGTCATACGTGTATACCGCCGTCTGACGTACAATATCGTGAATAAAGTTCTCGTAGACAATGATCCTGAGGCGACGGAGAAGAATAAGGACCTTCTCCCGATGCTTGAAACTCTCCGTGAGCTGCGCAATGCACGCAAAAAGGTGCGCCATGCAAGAGGCTCTATAGATTTTGATCTTCCTGAGATTAAAGTAAAGCTGGACGCGGAAGGCCACCCGATTGAGCTCATTAAGAGAGAGGGCTCGCTTTCGGAGTCTATTGTTGAGGAATGTATGCTTCTCGCAAACGAGACTGTAGCGGAGCACATGGAAAAGAAGGAGCTTCCTTTCCTGTACCGTGTTCATGAGCAGCCGAACGGCGAAAAAATAGAACGTCTCAACAATCTTTTGGCTATGTTTGGACTTCATATACAGCAGGACGAGGAGGGAGCAATCCGTCCCCGAGATGTGGAGTAGGTGCTGGAGCGTGTGGAAGGACGTCCGGAAGAGCGTATCGTAAGCGCGGTATCACTGCGTTCAATGCAGCAGGCACGCTACGCTGATGCAAACCTCGGACATTTCGGACTTGCGGCGCAGTATTATACGCATTTCACGTCACCAATCCGCCGCTATCCGGACCTTATTGTCCACAGACTCCTTCGTGAGACCTTTGCAACAGGCTCAATGTCTGCGAAAAAGCAGGATTACGTGCGCGGAATTCTGCCTGAAATTGCGACGCATACATCTCTCAGAGAGCGCGTGGCGGTAGAAGCTGAGCGTGAAACTACTGAGATGAAGGAAATAGAATACATGACTCAGTTCGTCGGTGATACCTTCACGGGTGTAATCAGCGGCGTTACTGCATTCGGTATTTTTGTAGAGCTTGAAAACGGTGTAGAAGGTCTTGTCCATGTATCACGCATGGTAAATGACTACTACGAGTACGTTGAGGAGCAGTATGCTCTGATTGGCGAACGCACAAGAAAATCCTATCAGCTCGGCGACGAGGTTGAGGTAGTTCTGGTACGCGCCAGCGTAGAGGAAAGAAATATCGACTTTATTCTTAAGGATAACGGCGTCTACGTGTCCGACGGACAGGAAAAGGCGAAAAAAGGCAGCAGCCCAAAATCCGTAAAGGCAGAGAAGCCTGCTGACAAGAAAAAAGCTTCTTCAAAGAAAAAGGCTGCAAAAAAAGAAGTATCGAAAAAGGAAAAGTCGAAAAAGGCTGCAAAAAAGTCTGACGTGAAAACAGAGTCTAAAAAGGCTGCGAAAAAAAGCTCAGAGAAAAAAACGTCAGGGACGAAGGAAAAGACAAAACGTGATTCCTCGCGTAAGGTAAATCCTATCCTGGACGGACTTCCGAGCAAGGCCGTATGGCCTGACCCGAAGCCTGCGGCAGAGAAGAAACCGCGGGGCGGACGCCGAAAGGACAAAGAATAACGGAGGGAGCAGCATGGGAAAGAAAAATTTGGCTGAGCATACGGTTTGCGAAAACCGAAAAGCACGCCATGATTATTTCATACATGAAGCATACGAAGCCGGGATTGAGCTTTTCGGTACGGAGGTTAAATCTCTTCGGGCAGGACAGGCCAATCTTAAGGACAGCTACGGCTCCATAAAGAACGGGGAAATATTTCTTGAGAATTTTCATATAAGCCCATATGAGCACGGCAATGTTTTTAACCGCGATCCGCTTCGTCCGAAGCGCCTTTTGATGCATAAGGCAGAGATCCTCAAGCTTTTCGGGAAGACAAGAGAAAAGGGCTTCACACTTGTTCCTCTTAAGGTGTATTTCAAGAAGGGCAGGGCAAAGGTAGAGCTTGCTCTTGTAAGCGGAAAGCACACCTACGATAAGCGCAGGGACCTTGCCGAGAAGGCAGCAAAGCGCGATATGGAGAGAGATCTCCGCGAGCGCCAGAAGTATTGAGTGGTTTTCCTTAAGTATTTGCGGCAGACATGCCGGATAAGGGAGAGTAAGGTTCAATGGAGAAAAAACTTCGCTTAGTCAGAGCAGTGCTGCTGGCTGTATGTATTTTCCTGACGGGAATCATGCAGCGGGCAGAAGCGGTATCTACCATCGAGCAGGATTATATGTGTGCGTGGCTGTCTCTTGCAAGCTATAACGACAGGCTGGGGCAGATTGCCCGCAGCGAGCTTGCGGCAGCGGGCTGGAATATGGAACCCTTTCACGAAAAAAACGTAAAAGCAGACACTCAGTTTTACCTTGTCAGACAGGACCAGCCCGGCGGAAAGGCGCAGTATATGCTTTCCATCATGGGCACATCAACATGGAAGGATATCGAAAACGATCTTTCCCTGACAAAGATTCCCTTTGGCGGGAAAACGCCTGAAGAGTTTGCCGCTGAAGCTGCGCGAACCACAATGACGGCAAAGGAACCGCTTGTGCACAGCGGATTTAACACATATACCCAAACAGCTTTTTTCACAAATAAGATAAACGGCTGGACCATGGGAGAGCTTCTTTGCGATGAGCTTCTTGCGCATCCTGAAAGCCGTATATGTATAACAGGCCACAGTCTGGGCGGAGCTGTATCTGTACTACTTGCGGCACGTCTTGTAGATATGGGAGTCCCTGCGGAACAGATAGATGTTGTTACCTTTGGTGCTCCCGCGGTAGGAAATGATGCCTTTGCAAAGAAATTCGAAAAGCTGAATGTACGGCGTGTGACTATGTCCGGAGACCCGGTAAAAGCAGTGCTGCAGTCACTGAGGTCAGGATACACACAGTTTGGAGAAAAGCGCAAGCTTACGGCACCTAAAGGGTCGGAAAGAGAGGCTCATGCGATGGTCGGCTATGTTGACGGAATAATGCGTGAGTATTACGATACGATTCCGGCGGATTTTACCCTTGCTCCGGGAGATTCACCTCGTGTGTTTCTGGCAGTGAGCGCGGGTTTTGACGAGCCTGTTGCCGGAGATGCGCCTTATCTTGCACGTGCGGCCGCGGAGCTGCTTTCACATCAGATTGACGGCCTCGTCGTAGGAAGTGAGGTTCCTGATACATTTGCGGGAATAGCGGCTGCTGCCCGGGCCAACGGCTGCAGATATGCTCTCGTTCAGCAGTATGAAACGGAACGGCAGAGAGAGTCGCGCGGATATCATGACTACGAAGTAATGCTTACGGAAACTGTGCTTGATACAAAAGGAAATGTTGTTTCCGTACAGCAGATGACAACAAGCACAAAGAGAATGCCTGTAGTTCTTGCAGGACTTTATAATACTGTGGCCGGAAAAGAAATGAGAGAAGCAGTGCTTAACGCATCGGAATGATTTAAGGATAAAAAAAGACCCCGCCGAAAGGCGGGGTTTTTGTGCCTGTGCTCATTAAGGTGTGTTCAGTTCCTTAGGAGTGGGTACCAACTGCCGTCTCAAGACAGGAAAAAGGGACGGCGGCCAGTTCTGTTCAGTGGGTTGTGTACAGTGAAACACAGACACGGGGTATAAACAGATGGAGTTTGGAAAAACGATATAAACCGTTTTTCTGTATATATAATAACATGATTTATAAACTTTATCCATAGATAATTTAGCATAGATAAAATTTTATTTGTGAGTACCGGTATATTTGGGAAAAGAATTGTAAAATAAGAGCTGCCGCAAAAAGGAAATCTTTTGCGGCAGCTCTTATTTGTTTTAACTCAGTTATTTTTTCATCTTATATTTGCAGCCGGGGAAGTTAAGGGTTGCAAAGTAATCGTCAAGAGTTTCGGCACGGCGGATGAGTTCAACCGATCCGTCTTCCTTCAGAAGCAGCTCCGCGCTTCTGAGTTTTCCGTTGTAGTTGAAGCCCATTGCGTGTCCGTGAGCACCGGCATCATGGATAATGATACGGTCGCCGATGGAGATTTCCGGAAGCCAGCGGTCAATGGCAAATTTATCATTGTTCTCGCAGAGGGAGCCTGTGATGTCATAGACATGATCGCAGATAGCATCTTCCTTGCCAACTACCGTTACGTGATGGTATGCGCCGTAAAGAGCCGGGCGCATGAGGTTAGCCATGCAGGAGTCGAGACCGATGTAGTCCTTGTAGGTTTTTTTCTCGTGAAGTACTGTAGATACCAGCCAGCCGTAGGGACCTGTGATGGCACGGCCCGATTCCATTGCGATGGCAAGACCGCTGAGACCTGCAGGCTCGATGATTTCCTTGTAGACCTTGTGAATACCTTCACCGACGTATTCGAGGTCGACTGCGTTGTCCTCAGGATGATATGGTATACCGATGCCGCCACCAAGGTTTACAAACTCCAGCTTGATGCCTGTTTCTTTGTAGATTTCAGCCGCGGTATTGAACATAAGGCGTGCGGTGTTGATGAAGGCATCGGAATGAAGCTCGTTGGAGATGACCATGCAGTGGAGACCGAAGCGTTTAACGCCGCGCTCCTTCGCGATTTTATACGCTTGAATGAGCTGATCATGCGTGAGACCGTATTTTGCTTCCTCAGGGCGTCCGATGATGTCGTTGCCTGCAATGCATGCTCCCGGGTTGTAACGGAAGGAAAGCACCTCAGGGAAGCCGGCGTTCTTTTCGAGGTAGTCGATATGGGATATGTCGTCGAGGTTGATGATAGCACCAAGCTCAATGGCACGCTGAAATTCATCTGCAGGAGTGTCGTTGGAGGTGAGCATAATGTTTTCGCCCCCGATGTCTGCCATATGGGAGAGCTCGAGTTCAGCGATGGAGGAGCAGTCTGCGCCTGCGCCTTCTTCTTTCATGATTTTCAGGAGCGCGGGATTAGGAGCCGCTTTGACGGCAAAGTACTCGCGGAAGGACGGCGCCCAGGAGAATGCTTTGA
>JAILNL010000214.1 GCA_024691625.1 Schwartzia sp. (in: firmicutes) | reverse complement strand
CCAGCTTACGCTCATTCATCATATCACGAAGCTGCTGTATTTTTCTGACCGTAGACGGAATGAATTTCTGTCCGCCAAAGCCCGGATTTACTGTCATGATAAGAACCATATCCAGTTCATCAAGAAGAGCATCTGCTTCGTATACAGACGTACCCGGATTCAGAGCAAGTCCTGCCTTCAGTCCGTGAGCATGAATCTGCTGCACGATACGGTGTGCATGTTTTGCAGCCTCCGCATGGAATGTGATGATATCCGCGCCTGCTTTTGCAAACGCATCAATCTGCGTTTCCGGGTGCTCCACCATGAGGTGCACATCAAAAACCTTTTCAGTATGCGGACGAAGCTTCTCAACGACCGGTGAGCCTAACGTAATGTTGGGAACGAATGTCCCGTCCATCACGTCAATGTGGATATAGTCGGCGCCTGCCCTGTCAACACGCTGAACCTCTTCTCCCAATGATGCGAAGTCAGAGGATAAAATTGACGGTGCTATGTAAATCATGTTCTTACTCCTTTATTTATCACTTTTGCCGGATTCGTTCTGTTTGCTTGGTCCGGCATTTCCTGTGTTTTCATTTTTTCCCGAGGACGGACGTTTTCCGTTGGAAACAACAAAGTCAATGCTTGTTCCTTCCTCAACGGAAGTACCGCTCGGAGACTGGCTGATGATAGTTCCCGGTGCCTGTCTGCTGTCCTGTTTGGTGATTGAACCAACTTTAAGCCCAAGAGATTTCAGGCTGGATTTAACGGAATCAATAGTTCCTCCCGTAAAGTCAGGAACCTTTATCATCTGTACCTTTTTACCCTTGCTGACGGTAAGGTCTACAGTTTTGCCTTTATTGATTTTGCTTCCCGGCTGCGGGTCCTGGTCAAGAACCGTGCCTACGTCCTTGTCGGATTCCTTCATGTAGACACTGCCCAATGTCAGACCCATTTTACGCAGTTTTTCTTCAACAGCGGATTTTGAGAGTCCCTTGAGGTCCGGCATGGTAAGTTCTTCGCCGCCCTTGCTTACGTAGATAGTAATTACTCTCTGTTCCTTGACGACAGCTCCTGCCTCAGGCGACTGTTTTGCAACCTGTCCCGCAGGAACATTCGCATCATACGTTTCCGCAATATTAACCCGCAGATTCTGCGCTTCGAGAAGCTGCTTTGCCAATGCAACCGGACGTCCGGTTACATCAGGAACAGAAATCTCTGCCGAACTCCAGAATTTACCGAAGGACAGAAATGCTCCCAGCGCAAAGCCCATAATGAGCACCGCGACGATACTGAACACGAATTTTCTTGACTTATAGACAGGCTTCTGAGCTTCGTCTTCTGACTCTGCTTCCAAATCATCAGCTGTGACACGGGGCATCATCTGTGTTGCAAACGGGTCAACTGTGGCAACCGATTCCTGCTTAAAACCGAGAAGATGCTCGGCGGATGCTATATCCTCTGCCAGCCCTTTAGCGTCAGGACGATCCTGCGGGTCTTTTGACATTGCCTTAAACACAATAGCCTCAACGACAGCAGGAATCTGCGGGTCAATGGAACGCAGGGAACGCGGCTGCTCCTGCAGATGCTTCAGAGCAACGCTTACAGTTGTTTCCCCTGTGAACGGCAAATGACCTGTGAGCATCTCATACAGCACAACGCCGAGAGAATATACGTCAGATTTCGGAGTAATCTTTGTCCCCTTTGCCTGCTCCGGTGAGAAATAGTGTACTGAGCCTACAACATTTCCGTTGTATGTCATAGTCGTGGAAGTCACTGCTCTTGCGATTCCAAAATCCGCAACCTTGACACGTCCGTCCTGCATAACCAGAATGTTATGCGGTTTTACATCACAGTGCACAAGATTATTTTTGTGAGCATGTGACAATGCTTCTGCTATTTCCTTTGCGATTTTCAAAGATTCTTCAATGGACAGATGCCCTTCGCGGGTTATTTTATCCTTTAAGGTTTCTCCATCCACATATTCCATAACGATGTAATGCGTACCTTCCTGCACACCGACATCATAAATATTCACAATATTGGAATGTGAAAGACGGGCTGCGCCCTGTGCTTCCATCTGAAATTTTCCCAAAAAATCTTTATCTCCTGCAAGCTGCGCATGCAGAATTTTAACGGCAACCACGCGGTCAAGAATCTTGTCGTGTGCTTTATACACATCTGCCATTCCGCCACCGCCGATGCGTTCAAGGATCTCATATCGATTGTCCAAAACGCCCTGTACCATGGTTGTATCCTCCTTACATCATTTGCAAAATCAAATTACGGGCAATCGGTGCGGCTTCAATTCCGCCACCGCCGCCGTTCTCTATTAAAACAGCAAAAGCTATCTTTTTCCCTTGAACCTGCGCTGTTCCAATGAACCACGCATGGTCGTTCCCGGAAGAATTTTCAGCAGTTCCGGTCTTTCCGGTAACACGGACTCCGTTTACATAAGCCGCGGTTCCTGTACCCTCACGGACTACTTCTTCCATATATCCATCTATAATCTGTGCCTCAGTCTTTGGAATACTGCCGCTCCATGCTGCAGGCACAGCTCTTGATGTTACAATACCTCTTGATGAAATTACTTCATCAACAATATACGGCTTCATTATTTTACCATTGTTTGCAAAGCCTTCTGCAAGCATTGCCATAGCCAAAGGTGTCACAAGAAGTGTACTCTGACCTATGCCAATCTGCGCAATCTCACCCTTTGACAGGGCGCTGTAATCGGGAAGCTGTGCAATGGGGCTGTCAAGCTCTCCGGATAAAGCCCTGTTAAATGAAACCGCGGAAAACATGCTTTCGAGTCCGCTCTTTCCCATACGTGATGCAATGGTGCCAAATGCCACATTGCAGGACTCTGTAATCGCTTCCCTGAGAGTGACCTTTCCGTGTACTTCGCCATGGCTTTCGGCTATTGTATACCCTCCGCCGACGTCAAGTACTCCGCTGCAGTCGAAAATTTCTTTCTGATTTACATTTCCGCCTTTCAAAGCGAAAGCGGCAACCAGAGGTTTAATCGTAGACCCGGGCGGATAAAGTCCGTGGAGCGCGCGGTTCAAAAGCACGCTGTCCTCCCGGTTTGAAATATCCTCCCAGTTTTCTGCCGCAGACTCAGGGTCAAAAGATGGCGTACTTGCCATAGCAAGCACGGCACCCGTCTCGGCATTCAAAACCACAACGGCACCTTTTCGGTCTCCCAGTGCGTCATAGGCTGCCTGCTGAAGCTCTGCATCAACAGTCAGTTTTACATTGCAGCCCTCGGCATCAGAAAACAGCTGTGCGACAGGGCCTATATGGCTGTCTGCCGACGCCCGTCCCGAAAGAGCCATGGCCGAATAATGCTCGACGCCTGCGGAGCCTATCTCTATGCCCACATACCCCGTTACGGGAGCCGCTGCGGCTCCGTAGGGATATCTTCTGATACCCGATTCATCGGTCTCGGCAAGAACTCTGCCGTCCGAATCAAGAATCTTACCGCGTGCTACCCCCGAAACCTCACGGAGTCCGCGGGAGTTAAGGGGATGATGCGTAAGCTCCTGACCTTCAGCACATTCAATATATAAAATATAGCAAAACAGGCAGACAACAAGGCCTATAAGCAGCCATGCAGCCTGAAGTATATTTTTTCTGATGGAATCGCTCGGTTTACCCGACACGTTCATTTCCCTCTTTTTCCAAAATCGTAAGCAGCGCCAGCATCAAAAAACTTGCTATCATTGAGCTGCCGCCGTAACTGATAAACGGCAAAGTAATGCCTGTAAGGGGCAAAAACTTCGTAACTCCCGCGGCGATGATAAATGCCTGCAGTATAAATGCAGTCCCGCATCCCGCGGCAATAAGTGTATATACAAGACGCGTCTGAAGAAGCGCCGTCTGTATCGCGTAATAAAACAAGAACAGATATCCGAGAAGAACTGCAGTCATACCCAGAAAACCAAGCTCCTCAGCGATTGCCGAGAAAACAAAATCTGTATGAACCGCAGGAATAATATCCGGATTGCCATGGGCATAGCCCACTCCCCAGATGCCGCCTGTGCCAATCGCAAACAGCGACTGGACAACCTGATACGCCATTCCCGAGGGGTCCTGCCAGGGATGCAGCCATATAGCTACACGGACGCGGACATGCGAAAAGAGCATATAGCTAACAGCTGATGCCGCCGTAAAAAACAGCATAGCAGCAGCAACATAGGATTTGCTGCCCGTAGCCATGTATGTCATGAACACGGCAATCCCGAAGAAAAGCAGTGCCGAACCCAAATCTCTTGCAATAACAAACATCAGCATTGCCATGCCCCATATTAAAAGGAGTGGAGCAATAAATCTCAGCGGCGCTGTCTCAAACAGGAAAAACCTTCTCAGATTTTCAGTCAGCACCTGACGGTGGTCCGCCAGATAAGCCGCAAGAAATAAAATCAAAACTATTTTGCCGAACTCGGACGGCTGAATCGTAATTGACCCCAGCGCAATCCAGTTCCTGCTGCCTCCGATTTCAGTACCGAAAAGCAGCGGCAGTATAAGCAAAATAAGGCACAGCGCACCGAGACTGTACTGATAATCCAGAAGCGCCAGTACTTTTTTCCGTGCCATAACCACAGAGGTAAAAACAACTATTCCCACAAGAACCCAACAAAGCTGCATCTTGAAAAGCGCAGGTACCAGCCGTGCGGTCATCAAAAGTCCAATGCAGGAAAGAAAGACTGCTATAGGGAAAAATTTTACCGTGCGGCGAAACCGATGAGAAAGGAAAATCTCCGTTCCCAGCATAAAAACCACGACAGCAGCCAAAAGTGCCAGCACCGTGGAATCTATTCCCGGCCAGTGTCTCAGCATCAGAGCTCCGAGTCCGCAGGCTAAAGCCAAAACAGGCCCCAAAAGGAGCTGAACCCCGCTTCTCTCAAGCATGATAATCCACTACCACAGCAGTGATATTATCACGGCTGCCGGCATCCAATGCCGCCTTTACAAGCATTGCTGCTTTATCATGTTCAGTATCGGATAAAAGAATGCTCAGGATTTCATCATCCGACACCACAGTTGTAAGGCCATCTGTACAAAGCATAAGCATGTCATCCGCTCCCACACTGAACTTCCCGGTATCAACCGCAAGGTCTTTTTCAACACCAACGGCACGCGTCAGCATATTTCTGTTGGGGTGATTTTTTGCTTCTTCAGGAGTAATTTCTCCATTTTCAATCAGATTCTGCACAAAAGAATGGTCTTTTGTAATCTGTGTCATTGCTCCGCCACGAATAAGATAAAGTCTGCTGTCTCCTACATGAGCGTAGACGCAGACATCCTCATCTGCGTGAAAAAGCGTTGCTGTTGTTCCCATCCCTGAGTATTCGGAATGACGCGAGACCTTTTGCAGTATCGCCTCGTTTGCTTTCAGCACCGCGTTTTTCAGAACCGGCTCGTCTATTTTATCCTCACGGCTTAAAACATCCTGTATTGTAGCAATAACTATATGACTTGCAACCTCTCCGGCAACATGGCCTCCCATGCCGTCAGCCACCACATAGGTACCGGATGCCATGCAGGCATAACTGTCCTCATTAATAGGTCTGGTCGTTCCTATATCGGTCGCTGCATAAACCTTTGACACTACAGTCACCTCTCAAAAAGAATCGTAATAGTACCAAGCCTTATACGATCCCCGTTTTTTAATATCCTGCGTTCTTCCAGAAGCTCCTCATTCACGAAGGTATGATTCGCGCTTCCGAGGTCCTGAACAGTATAGAGTGTCTGCACACGCTGAAAAATGATGTGATGATGTGAAATAAAACTGTCTGCAATCACAAGATCGTTATCATCGGCGCGTCCTACGGAAAGACTGTCGCTGAAAGCAAACCGTCTTCCTTTGTACTCCTCGGGACCTTCTACGAAGGTAAGCACAGCCTCTCCGGGCCCTCCGGCAGGGCTTTCTTTATCCTGCGCCGGCATTTTCAGCGCCGGAGCAAGACTCTTTCCCATCTTCCACAGGAAATAAAACAAAAATATCAGTATTCCATACTGCAGAATCACCTTAAACAACGAGATAAGCACAGAATTTATCATTCCGGCACCTCGTACCGCAATACGGTGTTTCCTATCTGAATCAAATCGTCCGGCTGCAGGACAATGCTGTCAATACGCTTTCCGTTTACAAATGTACCGTTCATGCTCTGGGCATCATACAGCACATGACGATGGCGGACATAGTCTACATATGCGTGAAGTCTGGAAGCATTCGGGTCTGTCAGCAGGAATTCATTCTCACTGCGCCTTCCGATGTAAATCTTATGGTCTCCAATCTCCAAGCATGCGCCTTCATCATCGCCCTCTTCCACCGTCAGTGACGCAAAGAGACGGACAGGCGGAAGATTCAGTGGAACAGCAAAGGATTTTCTGTCCAGAACCAGTGTGCCGGCTTCCACTTCATTCGCCGGTGTCGCCTTTTCATCTTCATAAAAGGATGACACTCTGCAGATGTTCTTCGTAATATCCTCGCTTTTCAGCAGATTGATTGTCAGAGTTCCGTCCATGTAAACGTCAGATGTAATCAAAAGCTTCTGTAGAAAAATGGACAGGTCCTCAATAAACCGTCTGGATGACAAACGCTGATAATCTTCCAGGCTCATTCGAACCTCGTAGACATTCGGCACATAATCACCGCGCGTACTCTTCTTCTTTTTCCTGAGGAGTTCGTGCTCTAATGCTTTACGCACTTCAACCGGTTCCAGTTCACTGCTGAACTTGCGGTTGAAAAAGCCTTCTATGTGGTTTTCAAGAAACGCTTCCCAATCAGGCAGCCCCATAGAGACGCCTCCTTCCAAAACTATATTATACGGCTAAGTTCAACCCTTCGTCAAAATTCATGCCTCAGCCTTCATTATTTTTCATGTACTGGTTTCGAAGCTGGCCGCAGGCCGCCTGAATATCCGTCCCCATTTCCCTGCGGATTGTCGCAGAAATATGCTGTCTTGTCAATATATCCAGAAAACGCTGTATACGTTCCTGCGAAGGACGATAAAGCTGACGCTCGGTAACAGGATTGATTGGAATAAGATTGACATTTGCAAGCTGACCGTGCAGGAGATGACTGAGCTCCCGCGCGTGTTCCTCACCGTCATTTACATCAGCAATCAGAATATATTCATATGTAACACGGCGCTTCGTCTTTTCACCGTACTGTCTGCCTGCCTCAACAACTTCGGCGATTTTCCATTTCTTGTTCACAGGCATAATGCGGTCGCGCACGGCATCATTAGGCGCGTGCAGGGAAATCGAAAGCGTGATTGGCAAATCCTCTTCTATGAGACGGTATATACCCGGTACTACGCCTGAGGTAGACAGCGCAACATTTCTGTAGCTGAAATTCTTGCAGTAAGGCTCATGCAACAAATGCAGAAAAGCCATCACTTCATCATAATTCATCATAGGCTCTCCGGAACCCATGAGAACCATAGTATCTACCTTTTGCTCGTCTTTTTTCAGATATTCCTCAATATACAAAACCTCAGCAAGCATTTCTCCACGCGTCAGGCTTCTGGCAACACCATGTACCGTAGAAGCGCAGAAAGCGCAGCCCATAGCGCAGCCCGCCTGAGTCGATATGCAGACGCTGTTGCCGTATGGCTGCCGCATGAGCACAGTCTCCACAGCGACACCATCGGAAAACTCTAGAAGGAACTTGGAGGTTTTCCCGTCATTAGAATCCCACTGTGTGACGAGCTTTGCACGCTGAATCTCAAATGCTTCATCAAGGTCTTCGCGCAGCTTTTTCGGAAGATTTGTCATCTCCGAAAAGCCTGAAGCACCCTTCTGATACATCCATTCCGCTATTTGTTTTGTCCGATATGAAGGCAGCCTGTAAGGCTGCAGCGCCTCAGACAAAGCCTTCAAATCAAGTCCGAATATGTTCTTCTTCATTTATTTCACTTTCCGCATTCTGGCAATGAAAAAACCGTCAATCCCATCCTCATGCGGATAGAACTGCACCATATCTTCATCAGGGCGTTTTTTCGTAGGCAGAAATAAACCTGTCTTTTCAAGGACAAACTCACTGTGCCGTTTCAAAAACTCAGTAACAACCTCCTGATTTTCAGCCGGTTCAATAGTACATGTACTGTAGACGAGAATACCGCCTGTTTTCAAAGCAGGCACTGCTCCGTCAAGAATCTCAAGCTGGAGTGCAGGAAGCTCGGCATTTCCCTTTTCGGTTTTTCGCCATCTCGCATCCGCTCTGCGGCGGAGAACTCCCATGCCGGAGCACGGAGCATCCACAAGCATCCTGTCTGCCTGTCCCTTGAATCTCTCACCTATATGGCGTGCATCATCTTCAATAGTTTCAATACAGGTAATCCCAAGACGTTCGGCATTTTCCTGTATTCTCTTCAACTTTGCATCATACAGATCAAAGGCGGCGATACGCCCCTTATTCTGCATAAGCTGCGCTATATGCGTTGTTTTTCCTCCCGGCGCGCTGCAGGCATCAATTATAAACTCTCCGGGCTGCGGCTCCAGCACATGCGCAACCTGCATGGAGCTTTCATCCTGTACCTGAAAATGTCCCTCTGCCAGAAGCTTTGATGAATCCAGCGAGCCATGTCCTCCCCTGCACAAAATTCCCTCAGGAGCAAAGGTCGAAGGCTCTGTTTCCCAACCATCATTTTGAAGGGCCTGCAAAAGCTCATCACGAGTTGTTTTCAGTGTATTCGTCCGAATAGAAAGCACCGCAGGCGCATTGTCGAATTCGCAGAGACGCTCTGCGGCGTCATATCCGAAGCGTTTAATCCACTGACGCACAATCCATTCCGGATGAAGTGACGAAAGTGCAAGGTGCTGTGTAGCTTTTCCTTTGCCATCGGGTAAAACAGCTTTTTCAGGATTGCGTACCACATTGCGGAGCACCGCATTTACGAACTTTACGGTACCTGCATTTCCGTATTTTTTAGCTATCTCAACAGACTCGTTGCAGACAGCAGCTGCGGGAACCTTTTCAAGGTACCGCAGCTGATAAATTCCAACGCGCAGAATCGCGCGGATATATGGCTGTATCTTCGAAACCGGTCTGGAAACGTACTGTCTGAGAATCCAGTCCAGCGTACCCATTGCCTTGACCGTACCATACACAAGCTCAGTCATGAAACGGCGGTCAATATCGGAATAATCCCCTTTGCGCAGCTTCTGCACAAGCGCTACATTGGCATAGGCGCCGTTTTCAAACACATCATAAACCACTTCAACAGCGGCGGCGCGTACCTTATCCATTCTCGTTCTCCTCTTTAATCAGCATGGACTCAATTTCGCTGCGCACCTGCTGCATATCAACGTGCGTATTATAGCACGGCCCATTGGGGCGTATATTCATAACCCCCACAGCCGGCAGCGGATAAACATCCTGAATACCGCTGGTAAGGTCCCTTTCACATGCTATAGCCAAAACAGCCTTCGGGCGAATCTTTTTTACTGTCTGACGCGCGAGAGTTCCGCCCGTAACCACGAAGAAATGAAATCCCATCTCTTCCGCCAGCGTCACAAGCGCGCCGATATCGCACTGACCGCAGCGTTTACAGTTCGCCATGGGGTCTCGTGTTATTTTATGCGGACAGCTTGCAAGCTGCAGGCAATGCGGAGTAACCACAAGCAGCTCCTCAGGTCTTACCTTAATGTGCTGATGATGGATAATCTGGTTGCTAACCGCAACAAAGGACCGCTCAATCTTCCTGCGGTCAAAACCGAAAATCTTTCCCATCATAACCGCAATCGGAAAGAGCAGATTAATCAAAGCGTATGTTTTTCTCTGAAATACGGAAAAAACGGAACGCCTAAAATCGCTCCGACAATGCCCAGAATCCCAAGTCCGGTAAACAGGAACATGGCAGCAAAAAAACCACCGAGAATAAAGGGCAGATATTCGCTTATTTCCTGCAGGCCGAGAAAGCTTACCCGCCATACGCAGTAAACCAACAGTCCGACGACTATCAGACTCAACGAAAGAAGCGCAATAAAAATACGCTTCTTAGGTCGTTCCATGCTCAATGCTTCTACCATAAAAGCCTCTCATTCCAAAACATCAAAACGCGTATGCTCATCCAAAGCATGGCCGCACACATAATTTGCAGCACTCATACGTTTTTTACCCGGTGCCTGAAGCTCAAGAATCTCTAAAGCTCCGTCACCGGTACCAATCATAAAACCTTTTTTCGTAAGATTTACAACCTCTCCCGGAGCTGCTTCCACCTTTGCATCAACGCAGCGCGTACGCCAGATTTTGAACAGCTTTCCGTTGAGGGTAGTATACGCACCCGGCCAGGAATCCAACCCGCGGACGAGGTTATGAATCTCCGCAGATGACTTTTTCCAGTCAATCCTTCCGGTTTCTTTTGTAATCATCGGCGCATAGTTGGACAGCGAATCATCCTGTACCGTGCGCTCAAGCGTACAATTCTGCAAAGCCTCGATTGTAGATACCAAAAGCTCAGCACCTTTTACCGAAAGCGTATCGTGAAGTGTCTCCAGATTCATATCCGGTGTTATCTCAACAACAGATTTCTGCAGCATATCACCGGTATCAAGTCCGGCATTCATGAACATTGTAGTGACACCGGTCTCCTTCTCACCGTTTATCAGGCACCACTGCATAGGAGCAGCACCGCGGTAACGCGGAAGAAGAGATGCATGCACATTGATACAGCCGTATTTCGGAATATCAAGAATACGCTGTGAAAGAATCTGACCAAAGGCAACCACAACAATAAGGTCCGGTTTTAATTCCTCAAGAACAGGCACGAAATCATCAGCCTTTACCTTAACAGGCTGATAAACAGGAATACCTTTTTCCTGTGCAAATTTTTTAACTGGGCTTGCTACCATCTTCTGCCCACGTCCGGCACGCTGATCGGGCTGGGTAACAACCGCTATAAGGTCAGATATCTCAGCCAGCTTTTCTGCACAGAGAACTGAAAACTCCGGTGTTCCCATAAAAACAGTACGCAATTTTTCCATGTTTAAGACTCCTGACGCAGGCTCTTGGCAATATCAATGAAAAGAATACCATCGAGGTGGTCGAGCTCATGCTGTACGCAACGCGCCAAAAGCCCCTCTGCCTTGATTTTTTTCCGTTTCCCGAAACGATTCGTATACTCGACCGTAACTTTTTCAGCACGTTCTACGTCACCGAAAATATTCGGCACCGAAAGACATCCTTCAGAATCAACAACTGTTCCCTCGCGGGATGTAATAATCGGATTGATAAGCTCAATAAGTCCTTCTCCGATATCAATAACAACTACACGGATCGGTTTTCCAATCTGCGGAGCCGCAAGTCCGATTCCATTGGATTTATACATTGTCTCTGCCATATCATTAAGCAAAGCCTTCAGCTTTGCATCAACCTTCTGTACCGGTGCACATACCTGTTTTAGTACAGGCGCGCCCGCCTTCTTGATGTCCAATAAAGCCATTA
>JAILNL010000196.1 GCA_024691625.1 Schwartzia sp. (in: firmicutes) | reverse complement strand
ATATTAGCGGCATTGACACCGCGCTGCATGTAATCCATGCCGCCGCCCATCAAAATCTGTTCCAGCATGCGACCCCTCCTTATCTAAGTTTAGAAAATATATGGTCCTTCAGCGCCGCAGATGAATTCAAACGCGGCGTATTTTCAAAACAACGACCAAACGGGGCAGGGGGGATATATTCCCTTCACCTGTCCTTTCGTCTTATTCCTTATACACAAAGGCTTTAGGATTTATCAGTAAGTTATAACCGTTTTTTTACTATTAGCTTACTATTCGACAAAAAAGCGCAAAAATCCTCTTTTTCCGTGGATTTTTTTTATAGATTCTTTTTCATTGTATCATTTTTTCATATAACTGTGCTATATATATACGCCACAAAATCAAAAATGGTATCAATGTCCCAACAAGTCCTAGATCCGTGTAAAAAGGCGCCCACAAGTCCTATAACCTGTGGGCGCCGTAAATCACCTATTAAAGTTTGCCAATTCTTCCTCAAGATATTCGTTCTTAATCTTGATATGGGTTCCGCGCATTCCAAGCGATTTGGATTCCATGATATCCGCCGACTCAAGCTTGCGAAGCGCATTGACGATAACCGAGCGTGTAATCTTCGCGCTGTCGGCAATCTTCGATGCCACAAGAGGTTCATCCGGCTTCTCAAGGTCCTTCAGTCCGTCGACGATAGCCGTAACAGCCTTAATCTCCGAGAAAGAAAGATTTGAAAGCGCAATCTGAACAGCAGTGCGCTTGCGCGCCTCGATCTCAATCTGCTGTGTTCTGTCTCTCAGCATTTCCATGCCTACGACAGTTGCTCCGTACTCTGCCAGCAGCAGATCATCATCAGTGAATATCTCGTCATACTTTGCTACAATCATTGTTCCGATTCGCTCTCCTACCCCGTAAATCGGAACAATGGTTGTATTCTTTCCGTTGAACATGCACTCCTGCTCCGGTGTAGCAAAAGCGCACATGCCGCTCTTCGAACGGAGATTAGCCGATGTCTCATCAATCTTGAGCATCCACTTCACATAGTTCTTCGGAAACTGGCCTTGATTGATAACCTTGTCGATCATGAGCTCACACTCAAAGTCATCTACAAACGCGTACCCGTAAATCTTTCCGCTCTTGTTCGTGATGTAGACGTTCGCTCCGATGACGTTGCACAGAACACGCGAAATACTGTCGAACTCTACATTCTCTGACCGCTGCAGAAGTCGATTGATTTTCCGTGCCCTCTCCAGTAAAGTTGCCATGTACCACCCCTTCTTTCATTTACCATTACACGTATAGTCTATAAATACCATCTATTCGTATAAGTCCATTTATCGTATTTTTATTATAACACAATGTATACAGCAATCATAGTATAAATTTCGAATTTTTTGAAATTTTTTTATTTTCTGCAGTATTGAACTTATATGCTGCCGTCCATGCCCTTCGACACAGGTTTTCAGGCACTTCAGCAGATTGAGCGTAAGAACGCTTTCCGCTCTTTTACAAAATAAACTGGCTCAAATCGCGGTTCACAGTAATTTCCGCCAGCTTCTCCTCAACGTAGTCTGCATGAACCACTACGTTTTTATCCTCAAGCTCAGGCGCGTCAAAAGAGACCTCCTCCAAAAGCTTCTCAAGAAGTGTATGAAGGCGGCGCGCTCCGATATTTTCAGTCTGCGCGTTTACATCACATGCCATCTGTGCCAGCTTGTCGATGGCATCATCGCCAAAGGTGAGAGTAACTCCCTCCGTAGCAAGAAGCGCCGTGTACTGCTTGATAAGCGCGCTTCTCGGCTCTGTGAGAATGCGCTTGAAATCCTCTTTTTTCAATGCAGTAAGCTCAACACGGATCGGGAAGCGTCCCTGAAGCTCAGGAATGAGGTCCGAAGGCTTCGCCGTGTGAAAGGCTCCTGCCGCAATAAAAAGCACATGATCTGTCTTCAGCGGCCCGTACTTCGTCATGACCGTAGAGCCTTCGACGATAGGAAGAATATCTCGCTGCACACCCTCGCGCGAAACATCGGGGCCGGAGCCCTGCCCGTTTTTCACTGCCACCTTGTCAATTTCATCAAGGAAAACAATACCGCTTGTCTCTGCAGTACGGAGTGCCTCCGTCGTAACCTCGTCCATATCAACAAGCTTCGACGCTTCCTCCTGCGTGAAAATCTTGCGTGCTTCCTTAACAGCGACCTTGCGTTTTTTGTGTTTCTTCGGCATGAGACTTGAAAGCATGTCCTGAAGCCCATCGCCCATATTTTCAAGAGACGAACCCGAGAGCATACCTATCATGGGACGAGAAGTATCCTCCACGTCGATTTCAATAAGCTCATCCTCAAGCTCGCCTGCCTCAAGGCGTTTTCTGCACCAGTCACGGCCTGCCTTGTACTTCGGTTCACCTTCCGGTTCTTCCTTTTCTGCCACATCTGCCGCAGCTCCGAAAAGACTTCCCAGAGGATTTGAGAATTTCTTCGGCTCCGGAACAAAAACATCAAGAATTCTTTCCTCTGCAAGTTCCTTCGCCTTGTCCTGTACCTCTTCCATACGCTGCTGCTTCACCATGCGGACAGCTACCTCCGCAAGGTCGCGGACTATGGACTCGACGTCACGGCCCACATAGCCTACCTCTGTGAATTTCGTCGCCTCAACCTTAACAAAAGGCGCCTTTACAAGCTTTGCGAGACGGCGTGCAATCTCCGTCTTGCCAACGCCGGTGGAGCCTATCATCAGGATATTTTTCGGAATCACGTCCTCACGCATGGACTCATCAATGCGGCGGCTGCGCCAGCGGTTGCGGAGCGCAATCGCAACAGCGCGCTTAGCCTTGTCCTGCCCGACAATATATTTATTGAGTTCATCGACAATCTGTCTTGGTGTCTGCTCGTTCAACGATTAACGCCTCCTCAGTCAAGCTCTTCAACTTTGATATTGTGATTCGTGTAGACGCAGATATCTGCCGCAATGGAAAGAGCTTCCTTTGCGATTTCAGCCGCGGTCATATCAGCCGCATGCTTCACCATGGCGCGCGCCGCGGCAAGGGCATAGAACCCACCCGAACCGATAGCCGCAACATCACCGTCGGGCTCGATTACCTCGCCGTTTCCCGAAATCATAAGAATCATATTGCTGTCCGCCACAAGAAGAAGGGCCTCCAGCTTGCGCAGAACACGGTCAGTACGCCATTCCTTTGCCAGTTCAACGGAGGCACGCATGAGATTGCCATTGTATTCCTCAAGCTTTGCCTCGAACTTTTCAAAAAGCGTAAAAGCATCTGCCACAGAGCCTGCAAAGCCCGCAATCACATTATCATGGTACAGGCGGCGCACCTTTCTTGCATTGGCCTTCATGACAGTATGCTCGCCGAAGGTTACCTGACCGTCGCCCGCAATAGCAGTTTTTCCGTTATGACGCACCGCCGCTATGGTCGTTGCGTGAAAAGCATTGGAATTTTCCATGACCGTTATCTCCTTTTATTTTCAGTCCTTGACTGTCGGCAGGAAAGCATCAAGAGCCGCAAGAGCCGCCTCAGCTATTTTCTGCTTTTTGAGCTTCTTGTCGCGGATTCGCTCCACAGGCTTCGGCATCAGCCCAAAATTCACATTCATAGGCTGAAATTTCTTCGAATCCGCCGTTGTGATGTAGTGACAGAGAGCACCGTGCGCCGTAGCCTCAGGGAATACAACAGGTTCTCCGCCCCGGGCAAGACGTGCAGCATTGATTCCTGCCACAAGTCCCGATGAAGCTGACTCCACATATCCTTCAACGCCTGTCATCTGTCCGGCAAAGAAAAGATTTTTATCTTCCTTCAGCTGCATTGTTGGAAGAAGTGCCAAAGGTGAATTGATGAAGGTATTTCTGTGCATTACGCCATAGCGTACGAACTCCGCATGTTCAAGCCCGGGAATCATGGCAAATACTCTGCGCTGCTCAGGCCATTTGAGGTGCGTCTGAAAACCCACAATGTTGTAAAGCGTTCCCTCCGCGTTATCCTGGCGGAGCTGCACAACCGCATAGGGACGGTTGCCCGTGCGAGGGTCGTCCAGACCTACAGGCTTCAGCGGACCGAAAAGAAGCGTATCCTCGCCCCGTGACGCCATAACCTCAACAGGCATGCAGCCCTCAAAGAAAATTTCTTTTTCAAAATCATGAGTAGGCGCTTTTTCGGCTGTAGTAAGTGCCTGCCAAAAAGCCGTATACTCTTCCTTTGTCATTGGACAGTTGATGTATGCCGCCTCGCCCTTGTCATAACGGGACGCGCGCCATGCGCGGGTCATATCCACGGACTCAAGAGTCACTATAGGAGCCGCCGCGTCATAGAAATAAAAATATCCCTGACCGATACGGTTCTTTATGTCCTCAGCCAGTGCCCCCGCAGTAAGAGGTCCTGTTGCAACGATAGTGACGGCATCCTCCTCAACGGGAATCTCCGTAAGCTCCTTGTGGATTACTGTGACATTCGGATGATTTGAAACATGCTCCGTAATATAACGGCTAAACCCATGACGGTCAACGGCAAGAGCACCTCCTGCCGGAACCTTCGTCGCATCTGCCGCCTCCATCACTATGGAGCCGAGGCGTCTCATTTCTTCCTTGAGCACTCCTACCGCATTTTCCAGACCTGCTCCGCGCAGCGAATTGCTGCAGACCAGCTCCGCGAAATCTCCTGTCTTATGTGCGGGCGTAGAATGCTCCGGGCGCATTTCATAGAGCTCCACCTTCACACCGCGTTTTGCAGCCTGCCAAGCCGCTTCGCTTCCGGCAAGCCCCGCGCCTGCGATGATGATTTTCTTCACTGCGTCCGCTCCCTTCTCTTACTTCGTTTTCTTCACAGTCTTTTTAGCCGTGGTTTTCTTTACGGCAGTCTTTTTAGCCGCGGTCTTTTTTGCGGCCGGTTTCTTAGCTGCCGTTTTCTTCGCCGCGGTCTTTGCTGCGGTCTTTTTCTCAGCCTTTCCGCCCGAAGCCGCCTTTTCAGCCTTCTCCTTCAGCCGTTCGAGCTCCTTGTTAATCGGATGGTCGATACGGGACTTGCAGGAATCATCAAAGCAGTAGTTGAGCGCACGACCGTTTTTGAAACGGTGCTTCAGTACAAGACCTCCGCACACCTTGCACGGCTCTGCAACAGGAGCGTCCCATGTCACAAAATCGCATTCCGGATAATTCTTGCACCCATAGAAAATGCGGGCACGGCGTGTACGGCGTTCCACAATGCTGCCGCCGCACTTCGGGCATTTCGCCCCGGTATCCTTCAGATACGGCTTCGTGTTGCGGCATTCTGGGAAGCCCGGGCAGGCAAGGAACTTGCCAAAGCGTCCCTGTTTTACAACCATCATGCGGCCGCAAAGCTCGCATTTTACATCAGAAACCTCAACAGGAAGCTCCACATGGCCTATAGCCTCGTCAGCTTTCGTAAGAGTTTCCTCAAAGGGGTCATAGAACTCCTTCAAAAGCGCATTCTTGCCCATCTTTCCTTCAGCGATTTCATCAAGCTCATTTTCAAGGTCAGCCGTAAATTTCACATCAACGATATTCTTGAAATATTCCTCAAGCATATCAACCACAACAAAGCCAAGCTCAGTAGGCTGGAAATGCTTGTCCTGACGGACAACATAGCCACGGGCAAGGATGGTCTCAATGATAGGCGCATAGGTACTCGGACGGCCGATTTCCTTTTCCTCGAGAGTCTTTACCAGAGACGCTTCGTTATAGCGTGCAGGCGGCTCTGTAAAATGCTGCTCGGGAAGAACTGCCGAAAGGTCAACTTCCTCACCCTCGGCAAGCTCAGGAAGAAGAACATCCTTCTCCTTTTTTCCTTCCACACCCACATATACCGCCGTAAAACCTGCAAACTTCATCTGCGAACCCGACGCACGGCATTTATACTTTTTGCCTGCGGAAAGAGCCACACTCAGAGTATCGTATACGGCAGGAGTCATCTGGCAGGCCGCGAAACGCTGCCAGATAAGCGTGTAAAGCTTCAGCTGGTCATTCGAAAGGAACGGCTCAACCTCCTTCGGCGTGCGGAGAATGCTGGTCGGTCGGATAGCCTCATGGGCGTCCTGCGCGTTTTTACCTGATGTATAGACATTGGGCTTTTCGGGAACGTAAGCCGTGCCGTAGTTCTCCTTGAGGAACTGGCGTGTCTCATCAAGAGCCACATCAGAAATACGCGTGGAGTCGGTACGCATATACGTGATAAGACCGACAGGGCCTTTTTTGCCCAGTGCAAGACCTTCATAAAGCTGCTGAGCAAGCATCATCGTTTTGCGGGAAGTAAAGCCAAGCTTTCTCGCAGCATCCTGCTGCAGGCTCGAAGTATTGAACGGAGCCGCCGGTTTTCTCTGGCGTTCCCTGCGTTTGACCTCATCTACGCGGAATATCTGTTTCTCAAGGTCATTGGAAACAGCCTGTGCCTCTTTACGGTTTTTA
This sequence comes from Schwartzia sp. (in: firmicutes), assembly GCA_024691625.1. Lineage (GTDB taxonomy): Bacteria > Bacillota > Negativicutes > Selenomonadales > Selenomonadaceae > Schwartzia. The sequence continues at coordinate 2,436 of JAILNL010000196.1, read as the reverse complement.
AGCTCAGGCTTCTTTCCGTCGATGGCAATAAGCTCAGCCTCAAAAAGCTTCGAGCGTTTCTTTCTGAGCTTCAGATCAATAGTCCAGTATTCCTCGGAAACGAAATTCTGTACTTCCTTCTCACGGTCACAGATAAGCTTTACCGTAACAGACTGTACGCGTCCTGCCGAAAGACCCTTGCGGATTTTTCTCCAGAGCAGCGGAGACAGCTTGTAACCAACGATGCGGTCAAGCATACGGCGCGCCTGCTGAGCGTCAACCCTGTCGAGATTTATAGGCTGGGGATCCTTTACTGCCGCCTGAATCGCAGGCTTCGTTATCTCGTTGAAAATGATTCGGCAGTTTTCCTCGGGATCAATCCCCAGAATATACGCCAGATGCCACGCAATGGCCTCTCCCTCGCGGTCAGGGTCGCTTGCGAGATATATTTTGCCTGCGCCCTTCGCTTCTTTCTTGAGGTCCTTGATGAGGTCGCCCTTGCCGCGGATATTGATATACTTCGGTTCAAAATCGTTCTCAACATCAATTCCAAACTGACTTTTCGGAAGGTCACGGAGATGTCCCATGGACGCACGGACGACGAAATTACGTCCGAGGTATTTTTCTATGGTTTTCGCCTTTGCCGGGGACTCAACGACAACAAGAGTCTTTTGCGCTTTTTTGCTTTCCTTCTTTGCTGCCGTCTTTCTTGCCGGTTTCTTTGCCGTCTTTGTGGTCATCAGTGTGCCTCCTTTACCGCACGGGTATATGCGTGATTTTCATCCTCTTCAATAAATCCCCTGAGCTCCATCTGCAAAAGCAGGAACGCAACATTAGCCGCGCCGCTTCCTCCGTGGAGCGCATATATTATCTCATCGGCTGTCATCCCCCGTTCGGGGGATAATATGCCGTATACCTTCTTTTCTTCGTCCGAAAGCCCCTCAGGAATACTTTCGTCAGCATATGATTTTGACTTATTTTCATTCAAAATATCTGAAAACATGGGATACTCGGAAATGACATCTTTTCCCGAACGCACCAGCTTGGCTCCCTGCTGGATAAGACGATTTGTCCCTTCACTGAGAGCAGAATATATACTGCCCGGCACCGCGAACACGTCTCTTCCGTCCGAAAGAGCAAGCTCTGCCGTTATAAGAGAACCGCTGTGCTCAGCCGCCTCAACCACAACAGTACCCATGGAAAGACCGCTTATTATGCGGTTCCTTGCAGGGAAAAATCCGGAACGTGGCGACGTGCCCGGAGCATACTCCGAAATCACCGCGCCTGTTTCCGCAATCATCTCAAGGAGCTTTTCATTCTCAGGAGGATACGCCACGTCTATGCCGCAGCCGAGAACAGCTACTGTGTGCCCTGTTTTGAGAGCGCCCTTGTGTGAAGCGGTATCTATCCCTCTGGCTGCGCCGCTCACAACCGTAAGCCCGTATGAAGCAAGCTCGGCCCCAAGCTCCTCAGCAGCGTGACGTCCGTAGGCAGTCGCCCTTCGCGAGCCCACCATTGCTATACGTGGCACATCAGGCTTCAATGTTCCTTTGCAGAACAGAAGCATGGGAGGATTGAAAATTTCCTTCAAAATCTTAGGATATTCTTCATCATCCCTGATTAATACATTTATGTGCTTTTCCTCGCAGTCACGGAAGATTTTTTCCGGAAGGTTTTTCTTTTTGGAGCGGAATGCTGTCAAAGCACTGAGCTCTTCTCCGCACATAAACGGTGCAAGGACTTTGGTGTCTGCGTTCCATACGTCCTCTGCCTTTTCGAATCTCGAAATGATGTTACGCACCGTAGGTTTTTTCAGCTTGGGCACAGCCAGCAGGGCTGCGAGAAAAAATCTGTCTGTCACTTTTTATCTTTTCCTTCTATTATATAGCGCTGTATGGGAAAGTTCCTTGATAGTTCATTATCATAAAACGAATTGATTGTTCTGTCAATTCCAATAAAGAAAAAATCATCAGACTGAGAAATCAGTCTGATGATTTATCTTCATTAATCCTTTCTTACCATATTCATTGATTATCTATCTCTACTCATCATACAGTGGTGTTATATATGGTGTCAATATCTTGCTGTTCATTTTACGCTTCATTGCGAAGGGGCTTTGCCCCTTCGCACTTCCCCACAAGGGCTCGCAGCCGCCCAAGCCAACATGCCACTGGCATGTTGACACCTGCCAAGCCCTGCGGGCTGAATAATCCGCGAGGACATTTTGTGGCAAAACGATAGATAGTGCCTCCCGCGTCGGGGAATCCGTTTGCTCCACTTTACACTAACCCGAACGTTATCGTTGATGACTCCAAATGTTACACTTGGCTTAAGACGGCTCTACTAATACAGTTGGACGCGGTCGACAGTACAACAGCAAAATATACTTAAGTTCTCGCGCGGATTAAGCAAAAGTAGCCCGAAGGGCGTTAAGCGGAGGTCAAGGAGGCAAGACCT
>JAILNL010000194.1 GCA_024691625.1 Schwartzia sp. (in: firmicutes) | reverse complement strand
GCCAATCTCTTTTCCGCAAAAAAGACTTTACGACGGTACTTAGGTGCAAAGACTATGTGGTATTTACAATTCCATTTTGTATGTGCTAAACTGTTCTCATCTTTTGATTTCACTAGCAATTCCTCCTGATGTGGTTTCATGCCTGGCAGGTCGTGCTTATATTACCACATCGGGAGTTTTTCTTTCATCGCTTAAGCTCTACTGAACCACGCGACTATCGCGTGGTTTTCTTTATACAAACAAAGATGACGGCCTACCCGGAGGCAGGCCGTCAGAGCTTTGCGGTTCCGGCCTCGCAGCCGAACCTTATTGTAATAACCCAATATACCTCGCTATGGCACAATTTTGTTATTACACGAATATTCTATCAAATCGTTAATAAAAATGCAATGATTGTCTAACCCACAAACACTCAGCCAAAATAAAAAACTCCATCACTCATTGCTCATCTGTCCGCACCATGATACGATATGAAAAGAAAAACCACGCGCAGGGGGTACATCATGCAGGAACAAAATCATGTATCTTATGAAGAGGCTATGAAAAACATATTCGGTACAGCTCTGGAACGGCTGAAGAAGCTTGTCCCGGATAACGGTGAAATCGCGCTTTCCTACGATGAACTCAGCGCGCTGGGATACACAAAGGAAGCTATGGGAACAGATTTTGAGGACCTGCGCGATATGGCATACGCAAGAAACAATGAGTTCGGATTTCTGTCGCAGTGCATAGTATTCGATGACATAAAGGATACACCTCAAAAAAGCGCAATTATTTTCAAATTCACACGACCGTTCATGGACGCTATTGTGAAAAAGCTTCCGTCCGGAAATTAAAGAAGATGAGGAATACCGTTTAGGTAATCCTCATCTTTTTTCGTTACAAAATTTTGCGATCGTGCGCATCAGTGTATCAGGATTGATTGGCTTGCTGATATGCGCGTTCATGCCGACCTCAGTACAGTGTTTTATATCTGATTCATAAGCATCAGCCGACATAGCAATGATGAGTGTTTTCTTTGCATCCGCACGGTCCAGCCCACGGATATTTTCTGCAGCGTCAAATCCGTTCATTTCAGGCATTCTTAAATCCATAAGGACGAGCTTATAGTACCCTTCCTCACTCTTCTTGAACATTTCAACGCCTTCCGCACCGTTTTTCGCCCAATCAATAGTATCTGCCCCATAATCAGAAAGCAGGAATTTCGCAAGCTCGGCGTTGACTTCATTATCTTCACAGAGAAGGATAGGAACTCCCTTCAGTAAATCCTGCGGAACAGCTTCCACCGCTTCGTCCTGTTTTTCTTTCTTATCCCTATACTCCGCCCGAACAGGAATCTGCACTGTGAACGTCGTGCCTGCATGCAGGCGGCTCTTTACCGCAATCGTTCCGCCCAGCAGTTCAATAAACCGGTTGACGATTGAAAGCCCCAGACCCGTACCCTGCACGTCTTTCATCTCTGAGCGGTTTTCCTGGGTAAAGACATCAAACATCTTTTCCTGAAAGTCCTCACTCATGCCTATGCCGTCGTCACTAAATATTTCCGTGAGCATCCACTGCTCACCCTCTCTGTGCACGGAGAGCTCCCAGCGGACGTGACCGCTTGCGGGCGTATATTTTATCGCGTTGCTCAAAAGATTCATGGCAATCTGTTGGATACGCAGACGGTCCGAGCAGATATACAGTCCCTCCGGCACGTCAAATTCAGATGTAAATTCTATATTCTTCGTTTCCGCGTTCATGGAAATGGAGGATTCGATTGCCTTGAAAAGCTCGCGAATATCAAACCAGTCAGATATCAGCTGCATCTTGCCGCTTTCAATCTTGGACAGGTCGAGAATATCATTTACAATATCCAGCATCAGATGTCCCGACCCGTCAATACGGTCAAGAAACTGGCGAATCTCCCCCATGTCTTCAGATTTCTTCGCGAGATGCGTATATCCGAGAATACCGTTCAAAGGTGTACGTATATCATGGCTCATAGAGGACAGGAAGCTGCTTTCCGCTCTTCGCGCCTGTTCTGCGGCGTCCAAGGCAGCCTGCTTCTTTGCAAGGTTTGCCAGCACCTTTTCCCTTTCTGCCGAATAATGATCATACGCACTCAGGCACATAATAATCAGGAAAATAGCAAAGAAGGCGACAACCCACTGAATCGGCAAAGACTGCAAAAGTCCTCTGAGTGTCGGTTCCATATATACATTGCGGTCAATAATTCCCGCCACTTCGTTTTCAGCAGTCATTGATGCCTTGCTCAATATTGAACCCAGAACTATATTTTCCTGCAGAACCTCACCCGTGCAGTCGACGGAAATATTCCCTATGCCTTCGATGATGTACCCGACGGGACGGAAACGGCTCATAAAAGAATTCATCTGCACAACGGTACAGAACATCGAATCGACTTCTCCGTTTTCCAATGCTTCAAAGCATGCTTTTGTGTCCGGATATTCTACAAAATGAAGGTCCTCGAATCGTTCTTTGATTTCCCTTCGTATATGCTCCGGCAGAAAGCTCAGTACAGCAGCCCGATTGACATTATCCACGCGGGAACGGCTGATTTGAAATACCGGAAAGGAAAAATATGTCTTTGTCTGAACAAGTCCTTCCTTCGATGCAGCGATAACGTCCTCTGTTGTGATACCCAACACATCTGCATCACCACGGTGCAGGGCATCTATGGCCTCCTCACGGCTGGCATATACGGTAAACTGTACCTGCACTCCGAGCCGCGATGCCATAATACGGTAATAATCCGGGACAATTCCTTTGCAGCTGCCGTCCTTTTTCGCTACATAAAAGGGTGGAAGTTTATTTACCACCGCCACGCGAAGAACAGGATGCTCCGCCAAATAGGCTTCCTCTTCCTCCGTGAAAAATACACGGCTCTGGTCATCGTGAAGATATTTTATTTTAAGCTTCTCCGGATAGAGAGGTTCTTCTCTGAGGATACGGTTCATCGCCCTATCCACCTCAAGCCGAAGCTGCTGCTCATTTTTGTTCAGTACGGGATAATACAAATCCGTCGATACACGCATGATTGCGCGGTAGTTGTCCGCAAGCATCATACCGCCGACAACCGCGCCGTCAATTTCTCCGTCATGAAGCGCGTCACCAAGCGAGTCCACATTTTCATACAGCAGAAAATCCGGATGGATTCCTGTATTTTCCGCCCATTTTTCCGCTCTTGTCAGCATGACCGAGCCACGGATTGCTCCCAAGCGCATACCGTCGATCTTCTGCACATTTCCGTAATCATAGCGCTTATCGT
>JAILNL010000187.1 GCA_024691625.1 Schwartzia sp. (in: firmicutes) | reverse complement strand
GATGTGACACTGCCCATAAGCAAAAAGTTTATCGGGCTTGCGCAGCAGCTCTTAGATGAGGAAAAGGTATGAAGAAGCCTTTTTTCAAGACCGCGGCAGAGCTTGCGGCACTGGGAAAAGAGAATATTCCCGCTGAGTTCCGTCTTGATACGCACCTGATATACAATTCTCCGGCGGCGCTTGATTTTAACTCTCCGGGAGCGCAGGGCTACGGCGTAAAGCGGGCAGGTCTTGCCGTACCGGGGTCTGTGATGCTTCTCATTGCACCGAGAAGCTGCGGACGCAATACGTCCGGGCTTGCGGCAGGAGATACGGAGCGCTTTGGCTGGCTTTTGATGGACGAAACGGATATTGTGACGGGACGGCATCTCAAGAAAATTCCGGAGGCTGTCTCTGCGTTTGTGGATGCGCGCAGGGAGAGGCCTTCTGTTGTTATGCTGTGCATTACATGTGTTGACGCGCTTCTCGGTACGGATATGGAGCGTGTCTGCAGGAAAGCTGAGGAAGCGGTGGGGCTTCCCGTCCGTCCGTGTTATATGTACGCTTTGACACGCGACAGCAGAAAGCCGCCCATGGCAGCGGTGCGGGAGACGGTGTACTCCCTTTTGGAGCCGCGCAGGAAAAATCCCCGTGCGGTGAACCTCATGGGATATTTTGCGCCACTTGCTGATGATTCCGATTTGTATGAGGTGCTGCGGAGCTTCGGGCTGCAGAAAATTCGTGAGCTCGGACGCTGTAGAACCATGGAGGAATACGAAGAGCTTTCGGAGGCGAATTTCAATCTCCTTTTATCCGCTGACGCCCGGGACGCGGCGGCAATGCTCGAGAAAAAGCTTTCGATTCCTTCCGTTGAAATAACGCGTCTTTACGAAATCGATAAGATAGAGAGCCAGTATAAAAGCCTTGCACAGGCTCTGGGGGCAGAATACCGTGAACCTGCGGCTAAAAAAGAGGCAGAGGAAGCGGTCAGCGCGCTTTTGACACTTGAGCCGGAGCCTGTTTTTGCCATCGGAAGCCGTCTTAACGCAAATGCTTTCGAGCTTTCACTGACCCTTGTGCGATACGGATTGAAGGTTGCGGAGATATACGGAGATCCGCAGCCGCAGGATATAGCATATATCCGCCGTCTTTCCGAACTGTCGCCGGATACGCGCATTTTTTCAAATCTTTCTCCAACCATGGCGGTGTATGATGAGACACAGAGCTCCGTTACCGTTGCGGTGGGGCGTGATGCGGAGTATTATCACGAAAACGCAGCGCATGTGCCATGGAGCGATGAGATACAGCCCTTTGGCTTTTCGGCTGTGCGGGATTTTTGCCGTGCGGTCATTTCGGCGTGTGAAGGAAAGGAACAGGAAAAACAGCCGCAAAAAGCCGTTTCGGGAGAGGAAATAATTTCAAACCACGAAATCCGCGGGCTGAGGCTCGCGCTCGCGCCCTTCGCCCCTGATACGTCCGGGGCGGCGGCAGTGCTTTTCCCCCTTGATGCGCTGACGGTAATCATTGACGCCGGAGGCTGCGCGGGAAATATATGCGGATTTGACGAACCGCGCTGGGACGTTAAAAGCTACGCGAAAAGAAGCACAGTGTTCAGTGCGGGGCTTCGCGATATGGACGCCATCATGGGACGAGATGACCGTCTGATGGAAAAACTGGCGCTGGCGGCAGAAGATATGGACGCGTCCTTTGCAGCGCTCATAGGCACTCCTGTACCTGCGGTTATCGGAACGGATTACAGGGCTCTTGTGCGGCTCATCGAAAAGAAGCTTGATATGCCTGCTGTGGCAGTTGATACAGACGGAACAAAGCTCTATGATGACGGCGCGTCGAAAACCTGGGAAGCTCTTGTAAAGACCTTCGCTTCGGAGGGAGAGCCCTGTGACGCCGTGGGAGTTATAGGGGTTACACCTCTGGATTTTTCTGAGAAGGAAGCGGAAAATATCCGTGCTTCGCTTGGCGAAAAGGCGATTCTTTACGGTTGGGACGGCTCCATTGAAAATATAAAGCGGGCGGGACTTGTGAAGAAGAATTATGCTGTCGCGGCTTCGGGCATTCGGGCGGCAAAATATATAGAAAAGAAATTCGGAGTGCCCTATGAAATAATGTGTCCTCTCAGCGAAGAGGAAAAAAACAACGTGCATGAAGCGGCGGCACAGGGAGGACGCGTGCTTGTTGTACATGAGCCTGTACGTGCCGACGCATTCAGAAAAGCGCTGGCTGAGGCAGGGACTGCCGACGTCACCGTCGGTACATGGTTTACGCCTGTGAGGGAGCTTTCAAAGGAAGGCGACGTTCATTTTAAGGAAGAAACGCAGTTTGCACGATTCCTTGAGCAGGGGAATTTCTCCTGCGTCATCGCTGACAATGCGCTTAGAAAGGCTGCTCCCGACTATAGGGGAGCATGGCTTGATGCACCGCATTTTGCGGTATCGGGAGGAAAATAACGAAACGAAAAGGAGGGGCCTTGCATGAAAAAAACAGCGGTTATTCTGCGTGTATACGGTATAGTGCAGGGCGTCGGATTCCGCCCTTTTACTGCACGTCTTGCCTCGGAGCATAAACTGAACGGAAGCGTCTGCAATAAAGGGCCGTATGTGGAAATACGGCTTGAGGGCGACGAAGCCGCGGTAAAATGTTTTTCCGGGGAGCTTATTACAAAAGCGCCGCCGCGCTCGGCAATACTGAAGGTTGACGAGGAAGCGGCTGAGTTTACGGGGGTGTCATCCTTTGAAATTATCGAAAGCGCAAAGGAACAGGGAGCAATATTCGTTTCTCCTGATATAGCCACATGCCCCGAGTGCAAAAAGGAGCTTTTTGACCCGAAGGACAGGCGGTATCTGCACCCGTTCATAAACTGCACGGCGTGCGGGCCCAGGCTCACTATTCTCGATGCCATGCCATACGACAGGGAACGCACAAGCATGAAGGCGTTCCCTATGTGCGAAGCCTGTGCAGAGGAATACAACGACCCCGGGTCAAGGCGATATGATGCCCAGCCTGTCTGCTGCAACGAATGCGGCCCTGAGGTTTATATTCTCGGGACGGAGACGAAGGGCGCAGCGGCAATAACGGAAATACGCAGACGTATTGCCGCAGGAGAAATTGTCGCCATAAAGGGTATTGGCGGTTTTCATCTGTGCTGTGATGCAACCAATGAAGCAGCGGTTGCAAAGCTCCGTGAGCGGAAGCACCGCCCTGTGAAGCCCTTTGCCGTAATGGTGAGGGATATGGAAGCGGCAAGGCGTGCAGTAAAGATTACGCCTGCGGCGGAGGAAATCCTTGAGGGGCCGAAAAAGCCTATCCTGCTTCTTAACAGACAGGAAAACAGTACCATTGCGCCGTCGGCGGCGCCCGGCAATCCGAAAATCGGAATAATGCTGCCCTATGCGCCTGTGCAGCTGTTGCTTTTTGATTATCCGGACGGCATAAAAATGCCTGAAGCATTTATAATGACAAGCGGAAATCCGTCAGGCGCGCCTATATGCCGTACGGACGACGACGCACGGGAGGCCCTGGGCCCTCTTTGCGAAGCTGTGCTGTCCCATGACCGCCGCATACGGGTGAGGGCAGACGATTCGGTAATTGATTTTTATCATGAAGCGCCGTACATGATACGCAGGAGCCGCGGCTATGCGCCCCTTCCTGTCATGGTAAAGGGCTTCAGGGGTGAGGTACTTGCCCTTGGCGGTGAGCTTAAAAATACCTTCTGTATAGGACGTGACGAGCTCTTTTATCCTTCGGCGTATGTGGGGGATATGTCAGATTTGCGTACTATGCAGGCCCTGCGCGAGACTTCAAAGCGCATGACGGAGCTTTTGGAAACTGAGCCCTCCGTGACTGCCTGTGACCTTCATCCGAGATACAACACGACACAGCTTGCAAATGAGCTTGGCAAGCCTGTCATACAGGTGCAGCATCATTATGCGCATATAGTCAGCTGCATGGCTGAAAATGAGGTATCGGAGCCTGTTATCGGCGTGTCCTTTGACGGTACGGGCTACGGTACCGACGGCACCATATGGGGCGGCGAATTTCTGCTGGTGGATTATCATGGCTTTGAACGTCTTGGTTCCATTGAGCCATTCTGTCAGGCGGGCGGAGACCGCTCATCTGTTGAGGGTTGGCGTATCGCCGTAAATCTTTTGTACGAAATCTGCGGCTCTCAGCAGGAGACTGTGGAGCTGGCGGAGAAGTTAAATATAGCATCTGACCGTGAGGTCGGAGCGCAGTGCTTCATGGCAGACCAGGGAGTTAACTGCGTGACATCAACCAGCGCGGGGCGCCTGTTTGACGCGGTAAGCGCTGTGCTGGGAATACGGAGGAAGGTCTCCTTCGAGGGGGAGGCGGCAATGTTCCTGGAATATGCCGCAAGAAGGGCAGGACATGCGGAAAAGCTGCCGCTTTCTGCGTTTAAGGAAGCGGACGGAAGATTTCTGCTTCCGACATCGGAGCTTTTTTACGAGATAGTAAAACGAAAGCTATCGGGAGAAGCATCGGAGATACTTGCGGTGCAGTTTCATGACGCACTGGCTGATGAAATTATCGCAGGCTGCGAGCGTGCGGGGGCGCAGACGGGAATCCGCACGGCGGCGCTGTCAGGAGGAGTATTTCAGAATCTTCTTCTGCTTGAAAGAGTTGAAGAAGGTCTTAAAGAAAGAGGGTTCAAAGTGCTTCGCCATCATCTTATACCGCCAAATGACGGAGGAATCTGTCTCGGCCAGGCGGTCGTGGCTATGGCGAAGATACAGTAGGACAAGTGTGGGAAAAGTAAGGAAGGACGGTTCATATGTGTGTAGGTTTACCTGCAAAGGTTGTAAGTATAAAGGACGGCATGGCATTGGTGGACGCCTCGGGCGCAAAGCGCGAGGTTTCGGCTGAGCTTCTTGATGAACTTGACCCGGGAGATTATGTTATGGTACACGCAGGTGTTGCCATAGCGAAAATTACGGACGATGAAGCGTCTGAGGCTGCTTCTGTAATGGGAGAGTTCAGCAATGACAGATGAGGGGAAGCAGGCTGTCGCGCGGGCACGCGAAATTTTAGCCAATTATAAGGGCAGAAAGCTGCGGCTCATGGAAGTATGCGGAACGCATACCCATGCGATTTTTCAGACAGGAGTACGTCAGCTCATGCCTGAGAACGTCGAGCTTATTTCAGGGCCGGGGTGCCCTGTATGCGTGACTCCGGCGGATTTTATAGACGAAGCTGTATGGCTTGCAGAGGAAAAAAACGCGGTTATTACTACCTTCGGAGATTTGGTACGTGTGCCGGGAAGTGAAAAAAGCCTTGCGGGTGCACGCTCCGAAGGAGCGGATATAGTGCCCGTGTATACTCCGCTTGATGCGGTGGAATATGCAAAAGCTCACCCTGACCGTGAGGTGGTGTTCCTTTCCGTTGGCTTTGAGACAACGACACCGTCAGCATGCCTTGCTGTGCAGCGCGCAGAAAAGGAAGGAATAAAGAATTTCTTGATTCTCACGGCGAATAAAACAATGGACGAAGCATACAGAGCCTTGAAAGGCAGCGTTGATGCGTATATTTATCCCGGTCATGTATGTGCCATTGTCGGCACGAGACTGACAGAGGAGCTTACGAAGGAAGGTATCTCGGGAGTTGTGGCGGGATTTACGCCAAGCGAGCTTGTTACTGCTGCCGCGACACTTGTGGAGCTTTGCTCTAAATCAGATGAACCCTTCTTCAGAAACTGTTACCCCCGTGTTGTCACCCGCGACGGAAGCAGGGCGGCAATGAAGCTGGTAGAAAAATACATGGAGCCTGTGGACGCCATCTGGCGCGGGCTCGGTACGATACCAAAAAGCGGAATGGCACTGAGGGACGAATATGCGGCCTATGACGCGCGCAGGAAATTCTCTGTGCCGTCATTCAAAGCAAAAAATCCCCCGGGCTGCCGCTGCGGCGATATACTTCAGGGAAAATGCAAGCCTACGGACTGCCCTCTTTTCGGAAAAACCTGTACCCCCGAGCACCCCGTGGGCGCGTGCATGGTTTCGAAGGAAGGAACTTGTTCGGCATATTATCAATACGGAGGTGTAAGATAATGGAAGAAAAGATTATGCTGGCGCACGGAGGCGGAGGAACGCAGACCGCAGAGCTGATACATGAGGTGTTTTCGAAACGCTTCCGCAACCTGTATCTTACTGAGGATGACGCGGCGATTCTTCCTCCTCCTGCGGCAAATCTCGCCTTTACGACGGACGGCTTTATCGTTTCGCCGTGGAAATTCCCGGGAGGAAATATCGGAAAGCTGAGCATCTGCGGAACGGTTAATGACATTTCCTGCATGGGCGCACGCCCGAAATATCTTTCCTGTGCCTTTGTAATAGAAGAGGGGTTCCCTGTAAAGGACCTTGAGGAGATAGCAGACGCCATGGCAATGACGGCGCGTGAAGCGGGGATAAGTATTGTTGCCGGAGATACAAAGGTAGCAGGCCGGGGGCAGGTGGATGGAATATTCATCACTACCACGGGAATCGGAGAGCGTATGCCGGGGGCGCACCCCTCGGGAAAAAGCGCACGTCCGGGTGATGCGGTTATCGTAAGCGGTGACGTTGGCCGTCACGGCTGCACGATACTTCTTGCCCGCGGCGAATACGGAATAGACGCCGATGTTACCAGTGACTGTGCGCCACTTTGGGGCATGACCTCATCACTTTTTGATGTCTGCCGCGACATTCATGTGCTGCGCGACGCTACGCGCGGAGGAGTAGGCACGGTGCTTTATGAAATCGCAGGGCAGAGCGGAGTCGGAATACGCCTTGACTCGAAGGCTGTGCCTGTTGACCCTGCAGTTGCGGGCGTATGCGGAATGCTTGGACTTGAGCCTCTTTATCTTGCATGCGAGGGACGTCTTGTGATAATTGTACCGAAGGAGGACGCTCAGGCGGTTGTTGATGAACTGAAGAAAAATCCTTATGGAGAAAATGCTGCCATAATAGGTGAGGTAACTGCTGAAGAAGCTGGCCGTGTCTGCATGACGACGGAGCTTGGGACACAGACTATTCTGCCGCCTCCAGGAGG
>JAILNL010000142.1 GCA_024691625.1 Schwartzia sp. (in: firmicutes) | reverse complement strand
TGTTTCCGAGAAGGAACGGTTTGAAAAATACATTTTGGATGAATGAGATGTTTTTTCATCTAAATATCATAGTGTTTTTGTATTCTATGCGCTATCATTAAAGGAGACTTATCCATTGTGAGTTTTGGACTCCCAATGGATTTTAGTCGGATTAAGCAGAATCCTTTAATTGCTTTGCCTGTGCTGCAGGCGGAAGGGAGTACAAAATGAATACAATTATCGAAGCACTCAAAACACGGCGCAGCGTGCGCAAGTATAAGCCGGATATGGTACCGCAGGAAATTATCGACCAGATTATTGATGCAGGCCTATACGCCGCAAGCGGCCATGGGGAACAGAAACCGATTATAGTTTCTGTAACAAATAAAGAACTGCGTGATGAAATCTCTGTGAAGAATTGTGAGATTGGCGGCTGGTCCGCAGATGTTGATCCTCTTTACGGGGCACCGGTGGTTCTTATTGTACTTGCTCCAAAGGATTGGCCGAACCGTGTATATGACGGAAGCCTTGTTATCGGAAATCTCATGCAGGCTGCAGATGCTCTCGGAATCGGAAGCTGCTGGATTCACCGTGCAAGGGAAGAATTCGAGTCTGACTGGGGCAAGGAGCTTTTGAAAAAAATCGGGCTGAAAGGCGAGTGGGAAGGAATCGGTCATTGTATCCTGGGATATCCTGAGGATAACGCAAAGCCGAAGGCTGCTCCGCGTATGCCGGGCCGTGTATATTACGTAAAATGATTATTGGAGGGGCTTGAAAAAGCTCCTTCTTTTAATTATCATGAGTTCAAATGATTTGAGGGGAAAAATTTGTCAGAGATAACGATACGTGATGCTGTGCCGGAGGATGCTGAGGCACTGCTTGCCATATATGCGCCTTATATCAGGGAAACAGCGATTACCTTCGAGTATGAGGTGCCTTCTGTGGAGGAATTTCAGCATCGCATCAGAACCATAAGTGAAAAATATCCGTATCTTGTGGCGGAAGAGGGCGGCAAAATAATCGGCTATGCCTACGCAGCGCCTTTTCATGTAAGGGCAGCGTGTGCCTGGGCTGTGGAAAGCTCGGTTTATATTGACCGCGGTAAACGTAAGGCGGGACTGGGTAAGCGTCTTTACGCGGAGCTTGAGTCTGCGCTTACAAAAATGGGAATCATCAGCTTTGAAGCCTGTGTTGCATGGCCCCATGAAGGACAGGATGACCCGTATCTTACAAAGGACAGTGTGGGATTCCATAAGCATCTGGGCTTTAGGGAGGTTGGCCATTTCAAGGATATCGGTTCGAAATTTGGACGGTGGTATGATTTGATATGGATGGAAAAACTCCTGGGAGAGCATGTCCCAAATCCCGCGCCCATAAAATCATACAGAGAGAGCAAGTGAAAACAGCCTGTGGCAAATGTTTGCCGCAGGCTGTTTTAATTTTGGGGAGGAGAAAGCCATATCTCCTTTGGAAGCATGGAGGCAGCTTCTTTGTCATGGGTTATGAGGATTAAAGTCTTTCCCTTTTGGGTTATGTGCGAAATGATGTTTTCAAGGAGTGAGGTTCCTGTGGTTTTATCAAGGCCGTCTGTAGGTTCGTCCAAAATAAGGCATGGAGCCTCACTTGCAAGAGCAAGCGCCGTCAGCAAACGATTTCTCTGTCCCCCGGACAGGCGGCTGCCGTTTTCTCCCATAGGTTCATCAAGCTGAAGGCGCATGGTGCGTACTGTATCGCCAAGACATGCTGTATCAAGTGCCTGCCAAATCTTCTCATCTGTTATGTCAGGGTGCAGACGGGTGAAATTGCCACGGATGGAATCAGAGAATATATGACAGGTCTGGATTGAAGCGGCGAAATAACTGCGAAGTACATCGTCGGATATTTGGCCGATTGAAATACCGGAAAGATACAGCTCTCCCTGCTCAAGAGGCAGTAATTTCAAAAGCAGCTGTGCCAGTGTGGTCTTTCCGCTGCCGCTGTCTCCACGTACGGCAATCGCGCCGCCGTTTTCAAGTTCAAAGGAGAGGGGAGCAAAGACCGGCAGTCCTGCGGTATATGAGAAGGAGATATTTTTGGCGGATAAAAAAGGGGAGGAGGAATTTGCCGGGACAGGTTCCTGTGTGAATTCAGCCTTCGGAAACTCTTTTAATACACGTTCTGCCGACTGTCGGGACGAAATTAGCTGAACTGCCGCAGAAGACAAGACAGATAATTCTCCGTAAAGCCCCAACAGAAGCAGCAGCCAGACGGCAAGCCAGCGGGGGTCAAGGGAGCCGCTGCTTAAGGCTTGAATGAGCAGCAGGAGATACAAGACAAATGAAATCCGGCGGACAATATCAAGTATAGTGTCTACCAGTTCCTGCCGTAAGCATTGTTT
>JAILNL010000115.1 GCA_024691625.1 Schwartzia sp. (in: firmicutes) | reverse complement strand
TGTTTGTTGGCATCGCGGCACATAATCCGCCATGCATTGCGATAGTCCATGTGGAGAATGAACGCCGCAATAATCAACAGCACACCGGTTATCCGGGCGGGGATAAAATTCCATACATCATCGGCCCGTGCAGCCGCACGTCCGAAATACATGTACTTGTCATTCTTGTACCCGATCATGGAGTCCATAGTATTTGCAGCACGGTACATGACCGCAAGGGGTACTCCTCCAAGCATAAAGAAAAATAAGGGAGAAATAATGCCGTCAACGATATTTTCGGATATAGTCTCCACCGTAGCACGCGTGACCTCTCCTACTGTCAGGTTTTCGGTGTCGCGGCCTACAATCCAGCCTACCTTAAACCGGGCTTTCTCCAAATCCCCCGCAAGAAGATATTCACGTATTTCCCGTCCCGCCTCGGAAAGAGTTCTCGGAGAAATCGTAAAGCTCAGAAGCAGGGCCCCTACCGCCCATGTAACATATTCGTTGTGAAATTTATATGCCAGATGCATTATTCCGTCTGCGACCTCATAAGAGATAATAAGCACCGCAATCATCAGAAGCATTCCCTTGAGGAACTTTATATTATCCGAATCGTCCTCCCGGTAAAGCATTGCTTCAAATAACGAAATCAGTTTGCCTATAAGCACTACCGGGTGCAGGCTCGAGCGCGGGTCCCCGATTGCGCAGTCAATTGCAAAGGCTAAAATTGCTGTATTCATTGTGCTGCCAATATTTCCCGAACCTTATCCATATCAAGGTTCGCACGGACGGTTTCTGCCAGACGGTCATACGCACGCTGCTTTTCAGCAAAGAGACTGCGTGTATTTTCAAGAGGCTCGAGACCCTTCTTCACGCGCAGTACATTAAGCACAGCCCTGCGGAATTCATCATGGTCGAAAACACCGTGGATATATGTGCCGAATACGTGTCCGTCAGCACGTACGGTGCCTTCCTCCACGCTGCATTTTTCTCCGCGGCGTTCCGTAATGGTAAGCGGGTGCGTATCCGCTTCACCGAAGAATTCCGTTTCGCCCATGTGAATTTCATATCCCCGAAGGTTCTTTGCGGATATCTTTGTCCCCATAAAATTAAGCTCATGGCAGTCCGCAATAACCTGCGAAGTCAGCTTTGTTTCAATAAATGTCGTAGCCATGTTGAGGAAACCGAGCCCCGTTGTTCCGTCGTGGACCGATTCCGTATGATGCGGATCGCGGATTTCTTTGCCAAGCATCTGATATCCGCCGCATATACCGATGAGCGGAGTACCGTTCTCCACCGCCTCGCGAATCTTTTTCTCAAGTCCGCAGGAACGAAGCCAAAGCATATCCTCTGTCGTATTCTTGCTTCCCGGAAGCATGATAAGGTCAGGCTGTCCGAAGTTCTCAACGTCCGTCACATAGTGAAGCGAAACATCCTTCTCGCTTGCTATGGCATCAAAATCCGTGAAGTTCGAAATCTTTGGTGTGCGAATCACTGCAATGTGAAGGTCTGCCTGCGCTTTTTCTTTTTCCGGCTTATCATCAAGAGATACGGAATCCTCATCATCTATACCGAGATTATCGAGATGCGGAATGACTCCGAGTACAGGCTTTCCTGTTTTTTTCTCAAGGAAATCAACAGCCGGCTGCAGAAGCGATACATCACCGCGGAATTTGTTGATGATAAGTCCCTTGACCAGTGCCCGCTCCTCTTCCTCGAGAAGCTCCAGCGTACCTACAAGAGAAGCAAGCGCACCGCCGCGGTCTATATCAGCAATAAGCAAAACAGGAGCGTTCAGATATTTTGCTACACGCATATTCACGATGTCGTTATCGTGCAGATTGACCTCTGCAGGGCTTCCCGCACCTTCTATAACAATCGTATCATATTCATCCTGCAGCTTTGCCAATGCTTCTTTAACATGACCAAAAAGCTTGACGGAATAGCCTTTATGGTAATCCTTAGCGGACATATTGCCTACAGGCTGTCCCATGACAACAATCTGGGAGCTTGCGTTACCTGTCGGCTTCAGCAGAACAGGATTCATTTCAACCATAGGCTCAAGACCGGCTGCCTCTGCCTGTGCTACCTGCGCACGCCCCATTTCCTTACCGTCACGCGTTACATACGAGTTAAGGGCCATGTTCTGTGCCTTGAACGGCACGACATGTACTCCGTCCTGATATAAAATACGGCAGAGTGCCGTTACCAGTATACTTTTACCGACATGGGAACTTGTTCCCTGCATCATGATACAGTTCGCCATGTTCATTCCCCCCAAGTTTCAGCGATTTTTTTGATATCAACCGGCAGTCCGCATGAAACAAGATAAACCTTGTCCGCTGCTTTTGCGGTCCACTGGTTTGCGAGCCCCGCTATATCACGGTATTCTCTCGCCAGATGATTTTCAGGGACGATGCCGCTTCCAACTTCATTCGATACAAAAATCGTCGTCCCGTTATTATTTTTTGCCTGCTCAAGCAAAAGATCTATCTTTTCCTTTGCAAGCGCGTAGTTTTTATCCGAATCCTCTATAGACGGCAGCGAACACAGAAGATTGCTGACGTATATAGTCAGGCAGTCAAAAAGAATCATATCATGTTCTTTTCCTGCTTCCTTTAATGCCTCATGCGCATCAAACGGGGCCTCGAAGGTTTCCCAGTCAACAGGACGCCGCTCGCGGTGAAGCTTAACACGAAACTTCATCTCATCGTCAAAAATCTGTGAGGTCGCGATATACGCAATTCGTTTTCCGAAGCGCGCGGCATATTTCTCAGCAAAGCTGCTTTTGCCGCTGCGGGCGCCTCCGGTAACAAGCACGATTTGTCCCATGCTCACGCCTCCCGGTTTTTGTATGCTCTGCAGGTTTCCACGAAATGCTCTGCTGCCTGAGGACATCCTGCAAAATGAAGATGCAGATACGAGCCCAGGATATTACCCGACGCATAACCTGCATCATACGGTTCTTTTTTTCTTGTGCGTACAAACTCAAAGGCACGCGGATACTCTACACCTTCTGCCGGCGCACATTCAGAGGAAAAATGGAATTCGTGCCCGTGAAGAACAGTTCCCTTTTTGCCGAGCACAGTATCACGATGCATTGTCGCGGAAACGTAGCCGACTGTCTGAAGCTTGCGGTTCATTTCCACTTCTCCCGGCACGATTCCCAGCATAGGATAGGCATTCTTTTCAAAATCAATCATGCGCTTCATGAGGTACATGAAACCGCCGCACTCAGCATAAATTGGAAGTCCTGCTTCCGCTGCCTCACGTATGGACGTGCGCATTCCTTCGTTATCGTAGAGCTCTTTTGCAAACATTTCAGGAAAGCCGCCGCCGAGAATAAGACCGTCGCACTCCGGCAGCCTGCTGTCCTTAAGCGGGCTGAAGGGTACGATTTCTGCACCATATTCCTCAAGCACCGCAAGGCTCTCCGGATAGTAAAATGAAAACGCGTCGTCACGGGCAACCGCAATTTTCACATCACGCCCCGTTTCTGCCGAACGTTTCTCAACCGTTGGAAGCTCCGATGCCGATTTTGCAAGCGCAATAACCCGGTCGATATCTACCTCCCGGGCTATTGTTCGTCCTATTTCCTCTACTGTCTCTTTTTCTTTTCGATTTTCTTCCACGGGCACAAGTCCGAGGTGTCGTTCAGGAAGAATCATCGCATCATTGCGCATAATTGCGCCGTAAGCAGGAATATCGAGCTTATCCAGCGCTTCTTCTATCATGCTTCGGTGCGTCGGTGAACCAAGACGGTTAATGATAACACCGCGTATATCCACTGTCGGATCGTAATTTTTGAAGCCAAGCGCAATAGCCGCCGCGGATTCTCCCATTGATTTAGCGTTGATAACAAGAAGAACAGGAGCATCAAGGAGCTTTGCGATTTCAGCCGTGGAGCTGATACCGTTTTTTCCACCGTCATAGAGTCCCATGACACCCTCGATAACAGCGATATCCGCGTCCTGCGCTGTTTTCTGGAAAATCTCATTCAGCTTTTCCTTGGAAACCAGCCAGGTATCCAGATTATGTGCAGGCCTTCCGCTCGCCAGCTTATGATAGCCCGGATCAATGTAATCCGGACCGATTTTATAAGACTGTACCTTAAGCCCCTTTGCACGCAGCGCGGCAAGGAGCCCTGTTACGATTGTCGTTTTTCCCGACCCGCTTTGCGTTGCGGCAATAACGACACGTGGAATTTTCGTATTCATCGAAGCCTGCCCCTTTGATTGTAAAATTACCTGCGATTATCCAGCAGATACATGATGGCATTGATTGCGGATGCCGCAATCGGACTGCCGCCCTTAGTACCTTCTACCGTGATATACGGAATCTTCGTGTTTTCAGCGAGAAGCTGCTTGGAGTCCGCAGCGCCGACAAAGCCGACCGGAATACCGATTATTACTGCCGGACGGATATTTTCTTCTTCGACCATGCGAAGCACTTCAAAAAGTGCCGTCGGAGCGTTGCCGATGGCAATTATGGCTCCATCCAGATCCTTTCCGAATGAACGCATTGCTGCCATTGAACGCGTAATTCCCTTCTCTTTGGCTAACTTTGCAATTTCAGGGTCGGAAACACGGCATTCAATCTTTCCGCCGTAACGGTTAAAGGATGCCTTGTGAATACCCGTGCGCACCATCTCAACATCCGTATAAATATTGGCACCTTTTTTGAGTGCTTCCTGAGTTGCTTTAATAGCATCAGGATGAACACGGATAACCGGTGCGTATTCAACGTCTCCCGACGCGTGAATCATACGGGAATAAACCTTTGTCTGTGCCTCATCAAGATTAAGTCCCTCAAGATGCGGCGCGATTATTTCCATGCTGCGGTTTTCGATTTCCATAGGCTGTTTAATGTAGTCCATGCTGATTCCTCATTTCTTCGCGATATGCTGTTCTGCAAAAGCGGCTATATCCTCAAAAGTATAGGCAATTTCATCATAGGTAATCTGCGGGCGGTCAATCATGACAATTGGAAGTCCCAACGCCTTTGCCGCCTCGATTTTCGTATCTGTTCCGCCGATTTCACCGCTGTTCTTTGTCACAATGACTTCAGCTTCATACTGACGGTACAGGGCAATATTCAGCTCCGTAGAAAACGGCCCCTGAAGAGCAACTATATTCTTTGGAGTAAATCCAAGCTCTGTACACTCCTCAATGACTCTTGCCGTTGGCAGAAGTCTGACAGTCAGAACACAGTCCTTCAGATACGGAGATGTGGAAAAGGCTTTGAGGTTGCGGCTTCCCGTTGTAAGAAAGATATTCTTTCCAAGCTCTGCCGCTTTTTTTGATGCTTCTTCGTAGCTATTTACCGAATAGACCCTGTCGTAATCAATCGGCACTGCCCTGCGCTCATATCTGATATACGGAATATGTGTCCGTTTGCAGGCCTTCATGGCATTCTGCGAAACATTTGCCGCATACGGATGGCTTGCGTCCACGAAAAGCTTAACACCGTGCTCTTCAATATACTTTACGAGTCCGTCTTCATTAAGCGGCTCATCATTTATGACAATCCCGGGATATTTTTCCAACAGCCTGCCGCCGTAATAACTGACAGCAGAGGCTGTTACAGGATATCCTTTTTGGAGCAAATAGCCGGCGAGCTCACGTCCGTCCTG
>JAILNL010000111.1 GCA_024691625.1 Schwartzia sp. (in: firmicutes) | reverse complement strand
ATGTTCTCCATATCGTCTTTTTTGCAGGAAATCTCATGAATAACTTTCGCTTCCTTTAGCATTGAGAGTCCTTTAGGAGCTTTCACATCATTTTGGGCCTCAAGAGCTTCCAGCAGCGCAAACGGATCTTTGCTGTCCGCAGGTTCACCCAAAGCCTCAAGAACACTTCCGTTAAATTTGTACGGGCTGGCCGTGGAAACAATGACCATCGGTGTCATGTCGTCCGTCTTGCGGCGGTAGGAATCTGCCACAGTCCACGCAACAGCAGTATGGGGGTCAAGAACATAATGAGTCTTGTTGTAGACCTCTTTGATTGTAGCTTTCGTTTTCTCATCATCAGCCCAGTCTGCCCAGAAATAATTCTGCACACGCTGGAGCATACCAACGCCGACATCATAGAGTCCATCATCAGCCAGCATTTCCATCCAGCCTGTTACACGGGAAGTATCTCCCGTCAGATGATAAAGCTGACGCTCAAGGTTGCTGGAAATGAGAATATCCATGGACGGCGAAATTGTTTTCTCAAAGGGACGATTGCGGTCATAGTAGCCTGTCTGCAGGAAGTCAGTCAGAACATTGTTCTGATTGGACGCGCAAATCAAATGTCCGATTGGAAGTCCCATTTGACGTGCATAGAAGCCTGCAAGGATATTTCCGAAATTGCCCGTGGGAACAGTGAAATTAACTGCATCGCCGGATTTAATCTTTCCTGACTTGCACATGTCCGCATAGGCGCTGAAATAATAAACAATCTGCGGTACAAGACGCCCCCAGTTAATGGAGTTTGCGCTGGAAAGCTTTGCGCCCTTTGTTTCTACCTGCTTTACAAAGACTTCATTTTTGAAAATCTTTTTAACGCCTGTCTGGGCATCGTCAAAATTTCCCTTTACGGCAACAACCTGGACATTGTCTCCAGTCTGAGTAACCATCTGAAGGCGCTGCATTTCGCTGACACCGTCCTCAGGGTAAAATACCTGAATTTTCGTCTGCGGAACATCTGCAAAACCTGCAAGAGCGGCTTTGCCCGTATCGCCCGATGTAGCCACCAATATGTGGATTGTCTTTGTTTCGCCTGTCTTTTTGAGTGCCGTCTGCATGAGCTGCGGCAAAAGCTGCAAAGCCATATCCTTGAACGCGCTTGTAGGCCCGTGCCAAAGCTCCAAAACAGTGCGGTCGCCTACCTCTTTTACAGGAGCAACCTCTTCTGTATCAAATTTTGCGTTGCCGTAAGCATTGGCAACACATGTCTTTAATTCCTCTTCCGTATAATCCGTCAAAAACAGGCCAAGTACTTTTACGGCTCTTTCCTGATATGATATATTCTGAAGCGAATCAATAAATTCGGCGTCAACCTTCGGGATTTCATTAGGAACCAAAAGCCCTCCGTCCTTTGCCATTCCCTGCAGTATAGCTGCCGCAGACTCCATGGGCTCGCCTTTTCCTCTTGTGCTCATATACTCCATTGCATTCGTCCTCTCTTCTCGGGATTTCTACTGGTGCCAGATTGTGATACAATACCATTATCATTTAATAAGAACGCTATCATACACTTTAAATTGAACAAAATTTTGGTTATTTTTGTTTAATTTGCCAATCCGCTGTTTCATTATAGCAAAAATATTATAGATTTTCCATGTAATATGTAAAAATCGGCAACTTTTTCCATCTGCAGGAAACAGATGATTATTTTACAGCACTGTCAAAAGAAAGGTCTGATTCTGTTGAAAATCGCACTGGCTCAGATTGAGGTCATCCCGGGGCATCCCGATAAAAACACGGAAAAAATTCTTTCCTTTATAAATGAAGCCAAAAAGCAAAATGCGGATGTTATTATTTTCCCGGAGCTTGCAGTACCCGGATATCTTTTGGGTGATACATGGGAGCAGCCGTCCTTCCTTGAGGACTGCGAATCCTACGGACGTGATATAATCGCCGCGTCGCAGGGGATTGCCGTGCTTTTCGGCAATATTGCAATCGACAGGGAAAAGAAAAATAACGACGGACGTATACGAAAATACAATGCTTTTTTTGCCGCGCAGAACGGAAAGCTGATACCCCCCTCCGGCAAAGCACCGTATCCTTTTGTCATAAAAACTCTGCTTCCGAACTACAGAGAGTTCGACGATACCAGATATTTTTACAGTCTCGAAAAGCTCTCCCGTGAGCTGAACATAAACACAGAGGAGCTTCTCGCCCCGATAAAAATCAACGTATCCGGTAAAGAATACAACATAGGCTGCCTTTTATGCGAGGACGGCTGGAGTGATGATTACACTCTTGCGCCCCTTTCTGTCCTCCATGAAAAATACCAGCCGGATTTTTTCGTAAACATTTCATGTTCTCCTTTCACGCTCGGAAAAAACAACAAACGAAACAGAGTTTTTTCCGCTCAGGCTAAGGAAGTAAAAGCACCTTTGATTTATGTCAATAATGTGGGCATACAAAACAACGGAAAGACCATCTACACCTTTGACGGCTCAAGCACGGTCTACAGCAATACAGGTGTGATATCCCATGCCTGCCCCTCATACAAGGAAGCTCTTTCCTTTGTCGAATTGGAAGCTATAGCCGAAGAAACAAAAAGCACTGATACTGCATGCACCGAAAACCAGATTGAAGAAATTTATAAAGCCGTCACCTACGGAATACGGCATTTTCTCGACAGTATAAGAATGAAGAAAGTTGTCATAGGCATTTCAGGCGGAATAGACTCTGCTGTTGCTGCGGCGCTTTACTGCAGGGTGCTCGGACCGGAAAATGTCCTGCTTGTAAATCTTCCCAGCCGCTTCAACTCTGACACCACAAAAGGACTGGCTCACCGTCTCGCCCGGAACCTGTCCTGCAGATACGCGGTAGTCCCGATACAGGAATCTGTAGAGCATACAATCTCACAGATAGAAGATATAACGATTCAGAATCTGTACGATAACACGCAGGAACATTGGACTGTTTCAGATTTTAATGCTGAAAACATTCAGGCCCGTGACCGCTCCGCCCGTGTTTTGGCTGCCCTTTCTGCTGTGTTTGGCGGCGGTTTTACCTGCAACGCCAACAAAGCCGAAACAACTGTAGGCTACTCCACACTCTACGGCGACCAAAGCGGATTTCTTGCTGCCCTTGCCGACCTGTGGAAATATCAGGTATATGGTCTTGCACAATACTTAAATGAAACAATCTACGGCCGTGAGGTTATTCCGCAGGAAACTATAACCCTGCCGCCGTGCGCTGAACTGTCTTCAAATCAAAACATTGATGAAGGACAAGGCGACCCGATACAGTACCCTTACCACGACTACCTCTTCCGCTCCTTCATTGAAAGATGGAAAAAAGCAGCTCCTGAGGATATACTCGAATGGTACATGGCAGGCTCCTTGGAAGACGAAATCGGCTGTGAACACGGGCTTGTAAAAAAACTGTTCCCTGCGCCTAAAGCCTTCATTGATGATTTGGAACGCTGGTGGAACCAGTTCTCCGGAATTGCTGTTGCAAAAAGAATTCAGGCCCCCCCTGTTCTTGCCGTCAGCCGCCGCGCTTATGGTTTTGACCACCGGGAAGCGCAGAACGGTCCTTATTACACACGCCGCTACAAACAGCTAAAAGAAAAACTACTTGCATCAAAATAGTACTGCTCACAAAACTGCCGTGTACTAGCGCGGCAGCTTTTTTATCCGATGCTGAGTTGATACAGGTTCCGTTTCTAAAGTGGGAATTAAGCACCAATAACGTCCTATATAAATTCGAATAAAATTCAGTTGGATTCTAAAACTCATAATGAATAAGTCTCATTTTATTATTTTTATATAAAATCCACTAATTTTTCTTGCAATAATTATATATTCGGATTATTATATACATACATAACTGGAAATACACTTATATAAAAAAAGAAAGGAAGTGAATATTTTGCTTAAAGAGCTGACAACATGATTGACCGGATTTCTGATGATGGCCGGTACAAAAGGTTTTGCAGCAATTCCCAGCACAGACATTGCTCTTGGCGGAATTAAGCCGGGCATGAACATAGATGAAGCCATTGCTGCGTTCGGACAGCCGACGTACCGCGACCACGGAGAGGAAGCTTTATTTCAGAACGGCATAAAGATTGATTTAGACGATTATACACGTCGTACAATCGAGGAAATAAAAATTTCCCGCTCCAGTGGAATTTCAACACCGGCAGGAATAACAATAGGTTCTTCCGAGAGTGCTATCACCGAAGCTTATGGACACCCTGACAAACTTAAGACCGATGATGGCATGCAGGAGTACACTTATTACGCTGCCGACAGCGGCATGAAGATTGAATTCAAAGTTCTTCACGGTGCTGTTGTAAAAATTAAGTGCGACCTCAACAACTAAAAACGGCATAATTTCGTCTGATTATCCGCACATCAAAAGAGGGCATCACGCAAATGCGTGATGCCCTCTTTTTCCTTACAAATTAACTTTTACAACAGCTCTTGCCTGTGGACGGAATACCGCATCCCACTTTTCCGGCAGAGCTATGCGTATGGTGAGCTTATCCGCATGGATATCATTCGGATTTACCCCCTCAGTTCCCGCATTGCTTTCCGTCTTTCCCTTGGGCTGTTCAATGTCAGCTATAGTTCCGTCAAAGGTTTTTCCGCCGACCGTATAGGAAACATACTGCCCCAATTTGAACAATTCTTCCTTTGCCGGGTCAACGTAAGCTTCTATCCAAAAGCTCTCAGAATTTCCAATCGAGAGAATAACCTGTCCCGCACGGACCTCATCTCCGCTTTTCATCTCTGAAAGATACACCGTCCCGGGAACAGGCGCAGTAATCTCTGTTGCCTGTGAAGCCTCCTGCGCTTTTAAAAGTGCGGCTTCCGCCTGTCGCAGCGTAAGCTCTGCCTGGCGTATTGCCTGCTCGCTTGCAGGCTGATGAACAGTCTGATAAGAGACACTTCCCGCAGAAGCCCCTGCTTCGTACTCTGCTCTGGCCTCTTCAAGCTGCCTTGCGCTGACAGCTCCAATCGCATAAAGCTGCTCCATACGCTCAAGCTGGGCCGCCTGCTGCGCCGAACCGCCGCTTTCTATGACGACAGGACGTGAAACAGTCGTCCCCTGTCTTACCTGTGCAAGATTCTGCTTTGCAAGCTCCACAGACTGAGCAAGCTGCTTTATCTGTTCTTCCGAGACCTTGACTTCAATATTCGCCAAAGACTGTCCTGTTTTGACACTTTCCCCGTCTTTTACAAGGATTGTGGTAATTGTGCCGTTTGCCCGGGACCTTACCCCGACAGCATTGCCCACTACCGCTGCGTCTACCAGTGTAAGAACCTTGTGACTGCTCTGATACCACCATACTATGCCGGAGCAGAGCACAGCGCCCGCAATCAGTCCCACAAGTCCGTATTTCAAAAATCTGTTGACAGTCCTGCTGATATCAACTTCCAAAAGTATTACCTCTGTTTTTTAGTCTGCAAAAGACGCGCAGAACCCCTGCGCGTCTTGTAAAATCATATTGATTAGCCTAACTGCTCTTTAATCACAGCTTCTGCCTTTGCAATTGCCTCAGGCAGCTTCTCGGCATTCTTGCCGCCTGCCTGTGCCATATCCGGACGTCCGCCGCCGCCACCGCCGACAACAGCAGCCATCTCTTTGATGATTTTTCCGGCGTGAATGCCCTTCTTGACTGCTTCCTTGGAAGCTTTGACAACGAGGCTTACCTTGCCGTCAAATGCCGCACCGAGAACAACGACACCGTTTTCAAGCTTATCGCATGCCAAATCAGCCATTTCACGAAGCTCATCCATGCCTGCGACATCAGCTTTTCCCTTTACGACCTGAACTCCGCCGATTTCCTGTACGTCGGAAAGGAGCTTCTCAGCATCCTCTTTTTCCTGCATTTTGCGGACTTCATCAATCTTCTTGGACATTTCCTTATTCTCGTCAAGAAGCGCGGAAATATGAGATACCACGTCATCTGCCTGACATTTCAGTATGCCAGCAGCCTCATTAACAAGAGCTTCGTTCTTCTTTGCGTAAGCAAGAGCCGCAGCACCCGTAACAGCTTCGATACGACGTACACCTGCAGCAACACCCGTCTCGCTGACGATTTTGAACATGCCGATCTGTCCGACGTTCTTGACGTGGGAACCGCCGCAAAGCTCCATGCTGAAGCCCGGGACCGTAACGACACGGACAATATCACCGTATTTTTCACTGAAGAGAGCCATTGCACCCTTTTCGCGTGCCTCGTCCTGCTTCATGTGAGAGATTTCAACATCCTGTCCTTTGAGGATAATTTCGTTTACGAGCTCCTCTACATCAGCAAGCTGCTGCTCCGTAACCGGCTCGAAATTCGAGAAGTCAAAACGCAAACGCTCCGGTGTTACGAGAGAACCTGCCTGATTTACCTGGCTGCCGACAACACGCTTCAGTGCTGCCTGCATCAGATGGGTTGCAGTATGGTTGCGTGCAGACGCAAGCTTGCGTGCTGCATCAATTTCAATTTTAACTGTATCTCCGACCTTCAGCATACCCTCTTCAATGTAGGAAAGATGATAAACTGTGCCGTCTGGAAGCTTCTTTGCGTTGGAAACCTGTACACGGCCAAGCTCGGAAATAAGGAGTCCTGCGTCGCCTACCTGTCCGCCGCCCTCAGCGTAGAACGGTGTTACGTCAAGAATAATTCCTGCTTCCTCGCCGTCCTTGAGTTCATCAACAAGGATGCCGTCCTTCCAGATGCAGACAACCTTTGCCTCGGTTGCAGTTTCGTCAACACGGAGCTTGGAAACGTCTACGCGGTCTCTGAGGTCAGGAACCTCAACACGCTGGTTTGCCTTGCGTGCGGAACGTGCGCGTTCCCTCTGTGCCTGCATTTCAGCTTCAAAGCCCTTTTCGTCCAGCTCAAGACCGTTCTCGTGCAGAATCTCATCAGTAAGCTCCCACGGGAATCCGAAGGTATCATAAAGCTTGAATGCGTCAGCACCGCTGAGAACTTTATTTCCTTCTTTTTTCAGTGCTTCCATGTGGTCATTCAGCATCTCCATACCCTGAGACAGTGTTGCATGGAAACGCTCTTCTTCAAGAAGAATGACCTTCTTAATATAGTCCTGTTTAGCAACAAGAGCTCCGAAGTCCGAAGCATCCTGATAAATTTTAACGACAGCATCTACAGCGCCCGGCAGGAATGTGTCCTTGATACCGAGAAGTCTGCCGTGGCGTACGGCACGGCGCAGGATACGGCGCAGTACATAGCCGCGTCCTTCGTTGGACGGAAGAATTCCATCCATAATCATGACTGACATGCTGCGTGCATGGTCGGCAATGACCTTCAGGGAAACATCAGTCTCCGCATCCTTTCCGTATTCGACACCTGCTTTTGCAGCCGCGTATTCGATAATCGGGAACAGGAGATCCGTTTCGAAGTTCGAGGGCTTGCCCTGAACTACGGAAGCAAGACGCTCAAGTCCGCAGCCTGTATCAATATTTTTATGTGCCAGCGGATTATATTTTCCGTCCTCTGTACGGTCAAACTGCGTAAATACGAGGTTCCAGATTTCAAGGTAACGATCGCAGTCACAGCCTACGCCACAGGTCGGCTCTCCGCAGCCGCGCTCTTCGCCGAGGTCGATATAAATCTCGGAGTCAGGTCCGCAAGGGCCCGGGCCGATTTCCCAAAAATTATCCTCAAGGGGAACGATATGTGTCGGGTCAAATCCCGGCTGTTCACGCCAGATAGCTGCAGCTTCTTCGTCCTTCGGATAAATCGTCGCATAAAGCTTATCCTTCGGAAGCTCTACAACCTCTGTAAGGAACTCCCATGCCCAGGGAATAGCCTCTTTCTTGAAATAATCACCAAAAGAGAAATTACCAAGCATTTCGAAATATGTCTGGTGACGAGCTGTACGCCCGACGTTTTCAATATCGCCTGTACGTACGCAGCGCTGGCTTGTCGTAACGCGTGTACGGGGCGGTTTCATTTTACCTGTGAAAAACGGCTTCAACGGTGCCATACCCGCACCAATCAAAAGAAGCGTCGGATCATTATCAGGAATCAAAGAAAAGCTCTCCATGCGGAGATGTCCTTTCTTTTCCGCGAAAAACTTCAAATACGCTTCGCGGAGCTCATTACCAGTCATATACTTCAAACTCATCAACCCCCAAAAAGTTTGGTTTTCTGCATTGTGTTAACCTCATAATTATAGTTGACTGCACGTTCAAAGTCAATTTTGAAACACAGATAACCTACCATAAAATAGAAAAAGCTGCACATGAAATAACATCTCATGTGCAGCCTGATTTTTCATGGTGCGCTCGGGCGGAGTCGAACCGCCGCTTTCAGCTCCGGAGGCTAACGTCCTATCCACTG
>JAILNL010000075.1 GCA_024691625.1 Schwartzia sp. (in: firmicutes) | reverse complement strand
CCCCTTTGTGATGCCTTCCATGCGAATGATGTCCATATGAGACCTCCTTAATGAAAACGACGGGGCGATATCCGCCCCGTCGTCTTTTTCTGCGGAATCAAGCAAGCATTATTTCTTGATGATTTCCGTGAATTTCTTAATCGTAGCTTCCTTCTGCGGGAGAATTTCCGTGTAAACGACCTTGATGCCGTTCTTCATAGCATCCTCCGGTTTAGGAAGGTTGTGCTTCGGATTTTGTTTTACATCCGTACGGACAGGAACCGTGCCTGCGTCGGCAACCTTCTGCTGAGCTTCCTGGCTCAGGAGGTAGTCAACGAATTTCTTTGCTGCGTCGAGGTTCTTGGAGCCTTTGAAGATAGCAACCGGGCTCGGAACCATAATGAGTTCCTTCGGGTATACCATCTGGAGATGTGCGCCTTTTGCAATCTTGTTGTTGGTGATGTAGTCAACCGCGAGGCATGCGGAGAGCTCACCGGAGGACGTATCGTCTACGACCTGGCCGGAGCCTTTGCCGATGCGTGTGCCGTTTGCAGCAAGGCGGTTGAAGTAATCCCAGCCGAACTGGTGCTCAAGGAGCGCGACGCTCATATAGGACGTGCCGGAGAGAGCCGGGTCAGCGATACCGAATGCTTTTGTGTATTCAGGCTTCGTTGCGAGGTCTTCCCAAGCTGTCGGGAACTCTTTGATCTTGTCCGTGTTGACTGCGATACCGAGAGTACCGAGGCGGGCTGCCGTGAAGGAGCCGTCGTAGTCATCAAACGGATTCAGGATTTCTTTGAGGTTCGACGGTTTGTAATTCTCAAGAATACCGTCTTTCTTCATCTGGTAGAAGTCAGGAACTTCCGATGTCCAGATAACATCTGCGAGAATGTGGCCGCTCTGGCGCTCTGCAGCAATTTTTGCCATGAGCTTGCCTGCGCCTGCGGACTGATAGTCAACTTCGATGCCAGGATTCTTTTTCTTGAAGCCTTCAACGATGCCGCTGATCAGAGATTCCTTCATTGACGTGTAGATGACGAGCTTGTTTCCCTTAGCGTCGCCGCCTTTGGACTCCTGCTTCGGTCCACCGCCGCAGCCAGCCAAAAGTGCGGTTGAAAGTGCCATGACCGCAATGAGGAATAATACGAGACTCTTTTTCTTCATACGCCCCACTCCTTAAATGAATTAGTTTTTGCTGAAAGAGGAAGCTTCCCTTTTCAGACTATTCTTATTTGACTAAAATTATAGTGAAGCCCATCTTCGATGTCAATGTGTAAATCTTTTTTGTCGATAAAAAAGTAATTTCATATGTAATTCTCATAAAATGCTATAGAAATGATTTAAAAGTATCTATATAATATATATGTCTGTGTCAAATAAGATTCAGAATAATTAGGCAGGGAGGGAGCGCTGTGAAGGGAAGTTCACGCATTGTTAAAGCAGCAGCTCTTTTTCTGCTGTTTTTTTTCATGCCTTTAGTTTCCGAGGCAAAGGAGCTGCCGCAGCTTCGTATCGGTGTCAGCTATGCTCCGGGGGCCTTTGAGGTAGACGGCTACGGCGGATATGAAGGCGCTTTGTACAACCACATAGAGAATCTCGCTGTATACGCGGAGTTTGATCCTGTATATGTTGCAGATACTCTTGAGAACAATCTGCGGAAGGTTGAGAACGGTGAGTTGGATATGGCATTGGCTACTCAACACATGGACGGTGCGGAGGACGGACTTCTCCGCACGACCCGTTCTATTGTCCGTATGCCGTGCTATCTGTTCCTGCGTGACGCTGACGGACTGGTACAGCGTATCGGATACTGCAGGACATTTCATAATCTGCGTTTTTTGGGAGGCGCCCTTGCCGAGTATGGTTCCTTCGGCGGGGTGAAGTATATTCCCGTGCCGTATGAAACTACGGATGAGCTCCGTCAGGCGTGGGAAACAGGTGTGATTGACGGCATGGTGGCAACGGGCTTTGAACGTGCGCCGCTGGCTATCGCCACAGGGAATCTTTTTCTGGAGAATTTTTATCTTGCTGTCCGTAAGGACAGATTTGAGCTGATGGGGCATCTCACACGCTCTATGGAAAGAATAAGGGCATCATCCTCCGAAAAAAATTGGGGTGATTCTCCGGATAAAATGCTTCCGGGGGGACAGCCGCTTTTCCTCAGGCAGGAAGAGATTGCTTACCTTCGCGCGCACCCTGTAATAAGGGTATCTGTCTTTTCGGGACAGGCTCCCTATGCCTATGAGGCAGGGGACGAGGTACACGGCATATATGTGGATTATCTGAAAAGAGCAGGCAGGGACCTGGGTGTGGAATTTAAAATGGTTCCGGCGGGGAGCTATGCGGAATCTCTTGATATGGTGCATGACGGCAGGGCCGATATGGTTGCCAGTGTTTACTCCAATCTTGCGTGGGCAAGAGAAAACAATATGTGGTTCACTTTCCCTTATATGGAGTCCTCTTATACAGGGATTGTGCGCCGCGACAGGGAAAGTATAAGAGAGCCGCGTGTAGCCGCAGTAAGAGGTCTTTTCTTTACAAGACAGTACGTTGAGAATACATACCCAAAGAGCAGGATTATTTACTTTGACACTGACAAGGAATGTGTAGAGGCGGTACGAAACGGAACCGCAGATATATTCTTCACAAAAATCCTTCTGGCACAGCTTCTTTTGATGCAGCCTGAATACGCGGTGCTGTATTCTACGGGACAGAGTGTCATGCTTCAGGATATATCCATGGGCGTGTGCCGCAATGCGGACCCGGTCCTTGTACGTATTCTTAATAAGGAGATTGCGCATATCGGGCCTGCGGATACCCAGGCGATAATTGACGAATCCGCGCTGGCAATAACTCCTGAGCACAGCTGGCGCACGTTTGTATATTATTATCCTGTTAAATCCCTTTGCGCCGTGATACTTATTTCTGCGATTATTATCGGCGGTGTCGTATATATATACCGTCAGAAGCAGAAGAATTACGAACGGCTTCAGATTGCGGCGTATCGCTACTACCGCAACGGACTCTATAATCTCCGCTGGTTCGAGGAGAATCTTCCGGAATTTATTGAAGAAAATAAAGAGGCCCGCGCCGAGGGCAGATTGTATATCATGTTGAACAATATCTGCCATTTTGACCGCCTTATGGCGGTATGCTCGCGAAACGAGGCCGCGGAAATACAGAAGAAAGTGCTCGAAAAGCTGAGCAGTGAGTTCTCATGGTTTCAGCATTACGCTACCCCCGGAGCGCTTAACCAGAGCTATGTATTCTGCTGTATGCCGAAGGATTATCCGATTGAAAGGGTTATCGCGGGATTCAAGGATAACATACATCTTCCAAGCAATATGTTCCCCATCACCATGCAATACAATGTAGGTTTTGTGCAGGTGCCGAAAACAGGAGAAATATCTGCGCAAGAGCTTATCCAGCAGGTTGAGATTGCTCAGGCGGAGGCAGATGAAACAGGGGTACTCTGCTGCATTTATGACGAGAAGCTGATGTCGAAGCGTGCCACGCAGCAGAAGATTGAAAATATTTTTCCGGCAGCATTGGAAAACAATGAATTTTATGTCTGGTATCAGCCGAAATACGACCTTTATTCGGGCGCTGTGGCAGGAGCTGAGGCCCTTGTCCGCTGGAACAGCAGTGAGCTTGGCCCGCTGAGTCCGGGGCAGTTCATACCTGTGCTTGAGCGTACAAATCTGATTCTGGCACTGGACTACTTTGTTCTGAGAGAGACGATGCTTTATCTGAAACGCAGGCTTGATGCAGGACTTACGGTTGTGCCTGTTTCCGTGAACCAGTCGGGAAAGCATATAAGCGAGGTCGGATATATCGAGAAAATGAAGAAGCTGGCAGAAGAAATTCCTCTGCCGGAAGGGCTTGTCGAACTGGAAATTACTGAAACGGCCTTTGTCGATTATGACTCACAGGCAGCAAGAGAGTACGCCGTGGGCATAGCGAAGAAACTGCGTGATATGGGCTACCGCCTTGCCATGGATGATTTCTGTACAGGCTATTCTTCCATTGCAATGCTGCACACGCTGCCAATGGATACAATAAAAATCGACAGGGCGATTCTTCTTGCGGCTGAAAATGACGGAAAGGGGCGTACAATTCTGCGCGGAGTTATCGACTTCGGACGCAGATTGAGGCTGAATGTTCTCTGCGAAGGTATAGAGACGCAGGCACAGGAACAAATGCTCCGTGAGGAGGGCTGCATGCTGGGGCAGGGCTTCCTTTTTGCCCAGCCTATGGATGAAGAAGCCTTTTCAGAATTCCTTTCAACGCATGTAATATCAAATGATATGGTTTGAATTAATATTTAACTGTTTTAACCGCTGATGCGAGAACGCATGAGCGGTTTTCTTTTTATGTAAAAAATTTTGAAATAGCAAAAAAAGAATTGAATAAGAAGGAATAATTTTCTTTATGTCGAAATATAAATATATAAATTGATACATAATTAATTCAAAAATTTTAAAGTTTAATAAGTCTTCTTTTACGGAAGGGAGAGGGAGGTATCTTTATGG
>JAILNL010000039.1 GCA_024691625.1 Schwartzia sp. (in: firmicutes) | reverse complement strand
AGCTCTCATACAGCTTTCGGGACAAAACCGGTCTTGCGGCATGCCTGCGTGCTTTAGTGCAGGATGCTCCTTCAGAATATACATCCGTACTTGTAAGTATCTATACAGATGCCGATTGGCAGGAAGTAACGGAATACGAGAAAAAAATAGAAGAATCCCTTCCGAGAGCCACTGTTGTCGGCAGTTCATGCGACCACAGCATAATACACGGAAGTATCGTACGTGATGAGTCTGTCATGGTTGCTCAATTCTTCGAGGATACCGTCGTAACGCTGCAGCTGTGTGATTTTGACGTAACGGCTCCGGCGAAGGCAGGCAAAGAGCTCGCAAAGCTTCTTTCAAAAATTGACGATCTTGCCGGAGTTGAGTTTCTCACAGTTCCGGGCGGGTTTAATACCCGCGTTTTCTGGGAGCCTCTTTCGGAGATTCCTCCGTCCATTCCTCTTTTCGGAGGGGTGGCGAACCGCAGCGACGACAGGCAGCTTCCTCTGTTTGCCTTTGCGCGCGGCAAATGTATTACCGCGGGAGTCGTTGCTATTCTTTTCAGAAGCCAAAAACTTAAATTTTTCGTTTATGGAGGGCTGGGCTGGAAACCTCTCGGTGTTTCCATGACAATTACAAAACTGAGCGAAGATGGTATGACTATTGAGGAGCTTGACCGTCAGCCTGCGTTCAATGTCTATGATAAATATCTGCACATATCTCTGGAAAAGGCAGTGGAAAAATATCTGTTCGCCTTCCCACTGATGCTTGAACGCAACGGGATGGAGATTGCACGCCTTCCCGTTGCGGCGACAAAGAACGGGTATCTTAAATTTGTGTGCGGGTTTATGCCGGGAGAAAAGCTGCGTCTCGCCTACGGAGACCCTGAGGAAATCATAGCCAG
The DNA here is from genome assembly GCA_024691625.1 of Schwartzia sp. (in: firmicutes). Lineage (GTDB taxonomy): Bacteria > Bacillota > Negativicutes > Selenomonadales > Selenomonadaceae > Schwartzia. Next base: position 4,072 of record JAILNL010000039.1, on the reverse strand, counting down.
CTCCAAACGCACTCAGCAGTATATGTCCTTTTTTGCACCGGAAGCAATAATGTTCTTTGACTGCGTCAGCCGCAGCAGATTCATGCAGGACAACGCCGAGCTTGAGCTGCGCCCGTTTGAAGCGATTGCGCCGAACGCCGGATTTTTCTCGCACGGAGAAATAATGCGCGCGGGCAAGCACGTTTCCATGATGAACATGGTGATGCTTACCGTGGGAATGCGTGAAAATGAGCCGGATACTACGCGCCCTGTTATGGCTGCTCCTGCTAAGGAAACAGAGCTGACGGAGTCTATGTCCCTCGTCCAGCGCCTTGCAAGCTTTATTACAGTAGTATCAAAGGAACTGGAGGAAGCTAACAAAAAACTGGAGTGCCTCGCGCGTAAGGATCGGTTGACATCTATCTACAACCGTGGGGAAATAGAGTCAATAATGCAGAATGCGCTTACTAGAAACCGCGACCCGGGAAGCGCATCCGTTTCGGTCATAATGCTCGATATAGACAATTTCAAGCAGGTCAACGACAAATTCGGTCACGCCATCGGAGACGAAGTGCTGAAATATACTGCAAAAACCCTGACGAGCGGGCTTCGAGTGAGCGACTGCGTCGGCAGATGGGGTGGAGAAGAATTTCTCATTGTCCTTGAGGATTTTACACTGGATATGGCAAAGCCTATTGCCGAACGTCTGCGTATGATGCTGTCGGAAAATAAAATCCTGCCTGACGGAGGAAATATAACGGCCAGCTTCGGTGTTGCAAAATACAATCCGGGTGAGGATTTCGATAATTTTTACCGCAGAATTGATGCCGTACTTTACATGGCAAAACGCAATGGGAAAAATCGTGTTGAGGTACAGAATCCTGACATCAAATAAATGCAAACAAAAAGGAGAGAAGCATGTTTATGCTCCTCTCCTTACTTTTTTATTATCATTCACCCTCGGTCTGTCTTCTTGCAACCTCGAGATTCTGTTCCTGCGCATGAACTCTGTCGGCAGCAAGCCGTGCGGCGATCTCTTCACGGGATTCCTCTGAGGCAGACTCGTTCGCCACCATTTCATTTGCGATTTCAAGATTATCCATCTGATACTTTACGCGGTCGGCAGCAAGCCGTGCAGCTATATCCTCGGGAGATTCACCGGGAGCTTCCTCTGCCTCTTCAGTACCGCCGGAATCGGAACTTTCCTCGTCCGCGGGTTCTTCCGACTCGTCGTAGGACGCATCTTCGGGAGCTTCCTCGGATTCTTCCTCTATATCCTCTGAAGAGTCATCTTCATCAACATATTCTTCAGCATCGTAATCATCTGTATCATCAGCCGGTACGATGTTCAGTTCTTCTTCGGTAGGCGCCGCAATGATTGCAGGGTCCGGCGTGGTAGCGACCATCTCATGGTCAATACGGTTTCTGCCGCTGAAAACATGACGGCCTGTCGGTACATAGTCGGGCATGGTAAATACCTCCAAATGATAAAATCATTTCTTGTAAATGATTATAACGCCTTTGTTCAGGTTTTGCCAAGGGCAAAACTACATATATCAGCGATTCAACGAGTGAGTTATAACGCATTCGTTCCTGTAAAACAAAAATATGAGAAGGGAAACATTCGTAGACAGTTTCTCTTCTCATAGCAGGAGCCGATATTATGAAATGAAATTATGCCGTGAGCGCTGAGTGTGCTGACTTTGGATGCTCGGAATGCTTAAATACACGGCGGTAGGCAGGGATCAGAATCATCAGCGATATGGCGAAGCTGACGTCATATGCGCTGTAAATTACTGCCATATCGTGCCAATAAGGCAGCAGAGACTCGCACCAGACAACGCGGAAGATTGCGTACGCGATAAGAGCGGAAAGCATGGGGACAGCTGTTTCACCAAGACCTTTTAATCCCCCAATGTATACCTGATTTAGCGAATACAGGAAGTAAACGGGAAAAATCCAGTAGACTGCTGCAAGTGCGTTTGAAAGAGTCGCCGCATCTTCTGTGAAGAAACCCAGAATAGGTTTGGACATCAGCAGGAGGGCGGAGCAGATTACAATTGTGCTGTAAATTGTCGTACGCCGGCTAATTCTCATAGCTTCTTCCACGCGGTCAAGGCGCCCTGCTCCAAAATTCTGCCCTATGAATCCTGTCAGTGCCATTCCGTAGGCGAAGGCGGGATAATAGAGGAAGCCTTCGATTTTTGCGAAGAGCACCATACCTGCCATAGCTGCAGGACCGAAGGAATCTATATTTATTTGAATCAAAAGTGAAGACAGGCTCATGAAGGCAGCCTGCATGCCTGAAGGTATTCCCAGACGAAGGAGTGAGAAAAGCTCCTGTATGGGAAGAAAAGCAGCCGAAGCTCCAAAGCTGAAGCGCTCGTCTATACGTGTGAGACGCCAGAGCATACCAATGCCCAGGGCCCACTGGGATACAAGAGTAGTCAAGGCTGCCCCTGCAAGACCATAATCAAAAATGCCTACGATGAGAAGGTTAAGTATGATATTCAATACCGCAGAGGCAGCAAGCCAGTAAAGCGGTGTACGTGTATTGCCAAGTGCGCGGAAGACACCGTTTGCGACGTTATATACCAGCTGAGGAATAAGCCCCCAGAGACATATGCGAAGATAAAGCAGTGCGTCATTAAAAGCCTCCAGAGGGCATGAAAGCCAGATCAAATAATTCCTTCCAAGCTGCTCTCCAATCAGCGTTAAAAACAGTCCTGCAGCTGCTGCAAGCCATATAGAGGTTGCGATCATTTCACGAAGCTTTTCAAAATTCTGTGCGCCGAAAAGATATGAAACCGCGGAGGTTACTCCTACGGCAAAACCTATGAAAAAATTGATGTGCACGGCAAGGATAAGACCTGAAACACCTAATGCTGCCAGACCGAATCCACTGCAAAGCCTGCCTATTACTGCACAGTCGGCAATGTTATATAGCTGCTGCAAAAGCTGCATTATGAGCACCGGCAGAGCATACATCAAAAGTGTCCTGTGGATAGAACCGCTTGACATAAGCACTTCGCCTGTTTTTGATGGTATTCCTGCAGCATCAGAGGCTTCTGAAGTAATTTCATCAGAGGCTTCTGAAGTAATTTCATCAGAGGCATCGTGTTCGGATTTTTCCTTTGAAAAAAGCTTTTTTGACAGCTTATGAGCTTGTTCTACATATAATTCTTTTGAAAATTTCATAAAAAGAAGCCCTCCATAACTTCCTTTCTAGGATAGCAAAGAGGGCCGGTTTTCGATATTTCGGGGTTTTTATGGGGAGATATAAGAATTTGTTATGACATGAGCGTCAACCATCTGTATTTCATAGTGCAAAAGAAGTCCGTAGAATTGGTGTGATATGTTATTCTCCGGTATCAAGCTCAAGGGCGTGGCGGAGATATTTCAAAAAAGCTGCGGAATCCTCGTCAGGAGATTCGCCCTTTCGTGAGAGATACCCGAAGGCGATTCTGTTTTCCATTCCTTCAACGGGAATACGCCGGAAATCATATTGGCGGTAAACGTCCTTCAGCCAGTAGCTTCCAAGGTTGCAAAGCTCGGTTTTATCCAACGCCCGTATCATCATGTGGTCGCTGTTTGTCCGTATGACACGCTTTATTTCAAGCCTTTTCTTCCTGAAGGCGGGGTCTCCTGCCAGCAAATCCTCTATTGTAAAGAAATCGTCCTCCAACTGAATAAATGAAAGGGCTGCGACCTCCTCGGCTGTTACTGAGGTGCGGGAGGCCAGAGGGTGATTGATTCCGACGTAAAGAACCAAATCCGTATCAAGGAGAGGAGTAAATGCAAGCTGATGGCGGTCAATTAAATAGCTGAGGGCGGAACGCTTTGTGTCAGGCACGAACAGAAAACCGAGATCGTACTCGTGCGCCGAAAGCAGCGCAATCATTTTCTCTATACCGCATTCTGTGAAACGTATGTAAAGCTCCTTGGCCTCATTTTCCGATTTATTGTTTTTTGTGAATTCATTGTAAAAGGCAGTGAGCATAACCGCCATGTTGCTGCTGTTGTTCGTAGCGACGCGCAGAGTATGCTCGCGCTGCTCCATTCCTATTGAAGCAAAAAGCTCGGCGTTTCTCAG
>JAILNL010000036.1 GCA_024691625.1 Schwartzia sp. (in: firmicutes) | reverse complement strand
TGCCCGCGTTGAAACGCTGACAGAGGTAGTTTTGCCTTTGGCAAAACCGGAACGAATGCGTTATAATTAACTATGCTAAAGTGTTTTGTCAGAAATGGAGGCAATCATGCCAAAAGTACCTAAACTAAATACTATCCAATTTGGTGAGGCGGTTCCTTTCAAGGTTGAGGCGCCGTTTGAGCCGATGGGAGACCAGCCGAAGGCAATCGAGGATTTGGCACAGGGGATTCAGAACGGAATGGATTCGCAGGTGCTGCTCGGTGCTACAGGCACAGGTAAGACGTTTACTATAGCTAAACTTATTGAGAAAGTCCAAAAACCAACCCTCGTTATTGCCCACAATAAGACACTTGCCGCCCAGCTTGCAAGTGAGTTCAAAGCCTTTTTCCCAAACAATTATGTAGGATATTTTGTAAGTTATTACGATTACTATCAGCCGGAGGCTTATATTCCTTCGACGGATACTTATATTGAAAAGGACGCGTCCATCAATGACGAGATTGATGAACTGCGTCATTCTGCGACCTGTTCGCTGTTTGAGCGGAGAGATGTTATTGTTGTAGCCAGTGTGTCGTGCATTTACGGTCTCGGCTCTCCTGAAAGCTATCATGAGATGGTGCTTTCGCTGCACAAGGGGCAGACGATTGAGCGTGAGGCTATCCTGCATAAACTGGTTGCGATTCAGTACGAGCGCAATGATATAGGATTTGACCGCGGCAAGTTCCGTGTACGCGGTGATGTAATAGAGGTTTTTCCTGCGGGGTATAATAACCGTGCCGTGAGAATTGAGCTTTTCGGTGATGAGATTGACCGTATTGTGGAGTATGATGTTACGTCTGGAGAGGTGTACGGAGAACGTACACATTCAATGATTTTTCCTGCATCCCATTATGTTACTTCACGGGATGATATGGAAATCGCCATGCAGACTATCCGCGAGGAGCTTGATGAACAGCTTGAGTTTCTGACCGCACAGGGAAAGCTGCTTGAAGCACAGCGTTTGAAGCAGAGAACGAATTATGACCTTGAGATGATGCAGGAGATGGGTTACTGCTCGGGCATTGAGAATTATTCAAGGCATCTGACTCACAGAAACGCGGGAGATGCTCCGTATACGCTGCTTGATTATTTCCCTGAGGATTTTTTGATTGTTATGGACGAGTCTCATGTGACAATGCCGCAGCTCAGGGCTATGTACGCGGGTGACCGCTCACGCAAGGAGTCTTTGGTGGAAAACGGATTCCGTCTGCCGTCGGCTTTCGATAACCGTCCATTGACTTTTCAGGAGTTTGAGCAGCGAATAAATCAGATTGTTTATATTTCTGCTACACCCGCGGCTTATGAAATGGAGCGCGCACAGCAGGTGGTACAGCAGATTATCAGACCAACGGGACTTCTTGACCCTGTGGTTGAGGTGCGTCCGCTTGAGGGACAGATAGATGATTTGATGGGAGAAATCCTGAAGCGTACTGCCGTGCATGAGCGTGTGCTTATTACGACGCTGACTAAAAAGATGGCAGAGAACCTGACGGATTATTTGAAGGAAGCAGGGATCAAGGTGCGGTATCTGCATTCGGATATTGCTACTATGGAGCGTGCCAAGCTAATACGTGATTTGCGTGCAGGCGTGTTTGACGTATTGGTGGGTATCAATCTTCTTCGAGAGGGATTGGATATGCCGGAGGTTTCTCTTGTCGCGATTCTTGATGCGGACAAGGAAGGTTTCCTGCGTTCGGATACTTCGCTCATTCAGATTATCGGTCGTGCGGCACGCAATGAGCACGGACGGGTTATTTTGTATGCTGATGTGGAGACGGATTCCGTGAAGCGCGCCATGAGTGAGACTTTGAGACGCCGTACTGTGCAGGAGGCGTTTAACAAGGAGCATAATATCACGCCGAAGACAGTCGTAAAGCCTGTCAAGGATTTGATTGAAACTACCCTTGTGGCTGAGGAGGCTGCCGAGTACAGCACCGGCGAAAAGAAGAAAAAGCATAAAATGACCAAGAAAGAGAAGCAGGAGCTTTTGAAGACGCTTACACGACAGATGAAGGAAGCGTCGAGAGCGCTGGAGTTTGAAAAGGCAGCTGAGCTTCGCGATATGATTTACGAGTTGGAAGGAAAGTAAAGAATGGATGAAATGATTCGTATCCGGGGTGCCCGGGAACATAATTTGAAGAATATAAATGTCGAGATACCGCGAAATAAGATGGTGGTTATTACGGGGCTGTCAGGTTCCGGAAAATCATCTTTGGCGTTTGATACAATTTATGCCGAGGGACAGAGACGCTATGTAGAGTCGCTGTCCTCTTACGCCCGCCAGTTTTTGGGGCAGATGGATAAGCCTGATGTGGACTATATAGAGGGACTTTCTCCTGCTATTGCCATAGACCAGAAAACGACGAGCAGAAATCCGCGTTCTACTGTGGGTACAGTGACGGAGATATATGATTATCTGCGTCTTCTTTTTGCGCGCGCAGGAAGGCCGCATTGTCCGAACTGTGGAAAGCCTATAACTCAGCAGACGGTAGACCAGATGGTAGACCAGATTACGGCACTGCCTGAGCGGACAAAGCTTTTGGTTCTTGCTCAGATTATCCGCGGAAAAAAGGGACAGCACCGACAGATTCTCGACCATATCCGCAGAGAGGGCTATGTGCGTGTCCGTATCGACGGTACAACCTATGATGTAAATGATGAGATTGAGCTTGATAAAAATAAAAAGCATACAATCGAGGTGGTAATAGACCGCCTTGTTGTGCGTCCTGATATGGAACAGCGTTTGGCGGATTCTCTTGAGACGGCGCTGAAGCTCGGGCAGGGCGTGGTATATATCCAGATTGTTGACGGTGAAACTCTGATGTTCAGTCAGAATTTTGCTTGCGTGGACTGCGGAATCAGCCTGCCTGAAATTGCTCCGCGCATGTTCTCGTTTAACAGTCCTTTCGGAGCATGTTCGGAGTGCAGCGGTATCGGAAGCTATATGGAGTTCAATCCGGAGCTTGTTATTCCTGATCCGGAGCTGACTTTTGCAGAGGGTGTTTTTGCGCCGCTTTCCAAAAATCTGAACTCATACGCCATGTGCCAGATTGACGCTGTACTGAAAAAATATGGATATTCAATTGATACGCGCTGGTGCGATGTAAACAAAAAAACACAGAAGATACTTATGTATGGCGGCGGGGACGAGATTTTTGATTTCTGGTATGAAAACATGTTCGGGGAATATAAGGAACATCATACGGTGTTTGAGGGTGTAATGCCTATGCTTGAACGCCGCTATAAGGAATCTGATTCGGATGATATGCGTGAATCCTACGAGAACTACATGACAATCAGCGCATGTCCCGCGTGTCACGGCGCACGGCTGAAGCCTGAAGCTCTCGCTGTGACGATTGGCGGAAAGAATATACATGAGGTCACGGGCATGAGCATCCGTGAATGTGATGAGTTTTTCCAGTCCGTTGATTTTACGGAAAGGGAGCAGAAAATCGCTGCGCAGATTCTGAAAGAGATTCATTCGCGGCTCGGTTTCCTTATTCATGTGGGGTTGGATTATCTCACGCTTGCGCGCTCGGCAGGTACGCTTTCGGGCGGAGAAGCACAGCGCATACGTCTGGCAACTCAGATTGGTTCGGGACTTGTGGGAGTGCTGTATATTCTTGATGAGCCGAGTATAGGTCTTCATCAGAGGGATAATGACAGGCTTTTGGCTGCTTTGAAGCATCTGCGTGATTTGGGAAATACGCTTATAGTTGTCGAACATGATGAAGATACTATGTACGCTGCGGACGAGATTATAGATATCGGGCCGGGCGCGGGTGAGCATGGCGGTACGATTGTGGCTCAGGGTACGGCAGAGGAAATCAAAAAGATTCCTGAATCCGTTACGGGCCAGTATCTCAGTCGCACGAAGTTTATTCCTGTTCCTGCGGAACGCCACAAAGGAAACGGAAACTTTATCGAGATAATTGATGCGACGGAAAACAATCTTAAGCATCTTGATGTTAAATTCCCGCTCGGAACGCTGACACTTGTTACGGGGGTTTCAGGTTCCGGAAAGAGTACGCTCATAAATGAGGTGCTGTTCAAGGGAATTGCCGCACGGCTGTATCATGCAAAAGGACAGCCGGGACGCCATAAAAAGATACTGGGACTTGAGAATATAGATAAAATTATCAATGTTGACCAGTCCCCTATAGGGCGCACACCAAGGTCGAATCCTGCTACATATACGGGTGTTTTTGATACAATCCGTGAGTTATTCAGTGTGACAAACGAGGCAAAGGTACGAGGATATAAGGCAGGACGTTTCAGCTTTAATGTCAAGGGCGGACGCTGCGAGGCATGCAAGGGCGACGGTATTATAAAGATTGAAATGCATTTTCTGCCGGACGTCTATGTGCCCTGTGAGGTGTGTAAAGGCGCCAGGTACAACAGAGAAACTCTTGAGGTTAAATACAAGGGAAAAACCATCTCTGATGTGCTGAATATGACTATTGATGAAGCAGTCGAATTCTTTGAAAATGTACCGAGGATTTCCCGTCGGCTGAAGGTCATTCAGGATGTGGGACTTGGATATATCAGGCTTGGACAGCCTGCAACGACTCTGTCCGGCGGTGAGGCGCAGCGTGTCAAGCTGGCGGCGGAGCTTTCGCGACGTTCTACGGGCAAAACTCTGTATATTCTTGATGAACCTACAACAGGTCTGCATACGGCGGATATAGCAAAGCTGCTTACCATACTGCAGCGTCTGGTTGAAGGCGGAGATACGGTAGTGGTTATCGAGCATAATCTGGATGTTATAAAGACTGCGGATTATATTATCGACCTGGGGCCTGAGGGCGGAGACAAGGGCGGCACTGTAGTTGCTACAGGGACTCCCGAGGAAATTGTGAAGGTTAAGAAATCCTATACAGGCAAGTATCTTAAAACTGTACTTATGGAGAAGAAAAGTAAGAAGGCAGCTAAATGACGGAGATTGTTGAAGAAAAACTGAAGCTGCTCCCTGATTCCCCCGGTGTATATATCATGAAAAATGATGTCGGGAAGGTCATATACGTGGGCAAGGCAGTCGTGCTCAAAAATCGCGTGCGACAGTATTTTCAAAGCAGCAAGGGCCATACTCCGAAGGTGCGGGCTATGGTTGCCAAGATTGCTGATTTTGAAACGATTTTGACCGGCTCCGAGATGGAAGCGCTGATTCTGGAATGCAATTTAATAAAGAAATACCGTCCGAGGTACAATATCAGCCTGAAGGACGATAAAACATATCCTTATGTGAAGGTAACTCTTGGGGAGAGGTTTCCGAGGGTTATGATTACCCGAAGAATCCTGAAGGACGGAGCAAGGTATTTCGGTCCATATACGCAGGTCGGAGCAGTGCATGAGAGTCTGAAGCTGCTCAGACGGCTTTTTCCTATGCGCACATGCAAGCACATGGATGTTGACAGGCCGTGCCTTGAATATCACATAAAGCGCTGTGTTGCGCCGTGCACAGGAGAGGTAGACCCTGCCGAATACAAAAAAATGGTGGATGAAGTCTGTCTGTTTCTTGAGGGACGGACGGAGATAGTTGAAAAGCATCTTGAGGCACAGATGCTTGAGGCTGCGGATAATCTGCAGTTTGAGCAGGCAGCTCGTCTGCGCGACCAGCTGCAGGCCGTAAAGAAGGTAGCTGAAAAGCAGCGTATAGTTACAGGCTCGGGAGATCAGGACGCGATTGGTCTTTCAAGGTCCGAAATAGGTGTCTGCGTGCAGATTTTCTTTATCCGAAACGGAAAGATGATAGGACGTGAGCACTTTATGCTTACGGGAAGTGAAGAAGAAAGCAATGCGGATTTGCTCAGTGCTTTTTTGAAGCAGTATTATCACCGTGCAGCGTTCATCCCCCATGAGGTACTGCTGCCTATGGAGGTTCCTGAGCAGGAGGTCATAGGGGAATGGCTGGCGGATAAAAAGGGTTCGAAGGTCTATATGGAGGTTCCGCAGAGGGGAACTAAGCATGATATAGTTCTTATGGCTGAAAACAATGCCGCAAAATATTTGTCAGATGAGGCGGCAAGGATTAAAACCTCGAATGAACAAACAGAGGGTGCGGTCAGAGAGCTTGGCGGGTATCTTGGACTGAGCAGTCTGCCCTGGCGTATGGAGTGCTTTGATATATCTCATATTCAGGGCTCCGAAACTGTTGCGTCTATGGTTGTTTTCGAGGGAGGTATTCCGAATAAATCGGCGTACAGGCGGTTCAAAATAAAGAGTGCCGAAGGAAAGCCGGACGATTTTCTCTCCATGCGTGAGGTAACCACAAGACGATATGGAAAGAAAGATGTGGAGGATATGCCTGACCTCATTATTATCGACGGCGGCAAAGGACAGCTCAGCTCTGCTCTTGAGATAATACGTGGCGCAGGGCATCATACAGTTCCTGTAATCGGTCTGGCAAAGCAGTTTGAATGGATATTCGTTGAAGGAAAATCCGACCCTGTGATACTTCCGCGAAACAGTCAGGCACTGTTTTTGATGCAGCGAATACGTGATGAGGCACACCGCTTTGCCATAACATATCACCGCAGCCTGCGTGGAAAACGTAATCTTGTCTCGGTGCTTGATCATATTGCGGGCATAGGAGAAAAGCGGCGTCAGGCACTGCGTAAAAAGTTCGGTACGATTCAAAAAATGCGTGAGGCTTCCCTTGAAGAGCTTGCAGCGGCGCCCGGAATGACAAAACCGGCGGCACAGGCAGTTTTTAACTTCTTTCAGGCGCATGAAGGATTTTTGAAAAAGGACAAGGATTCCCGCGAGGAGGAAATATGATGGATTATAAGGCTTTGAAATTAACAGAGCTTCGGGAGCTGGCAAAAGAAAAAGGCATACATGGTGTTTCAGCTTTGCGTAAGGATGATTTGATAAGCAGGTTGGAAAAGGCGGAAGCAGACGCGGCAAGTACACCGCGCCGTCTTGCTCCTGAAAGGAGAAATGCAAATCCTCCGCGTCCTTTTGTACGCCGCCAAAATCCTATGCAACGACAGGAAGGGCAGCAGGACAGAAGAAGGCAGTATCCTGCAAGGAGAACTCATGTTGAAAAAGAGGCACCGAAACAGGCTGAGCAGGCAGAAAATCAACAGCCGAGAATAGAGAATAATAATCGTATTGAGGGATACCTTGAGGTAATGGGTGAGGGCTTCGGGTTTGTACGCAGCAACGGGTACATGTCCGGAGAAAACGACACATACATCACTCCTCCGCTTATCCGCCGATTTCGTCTGAGGACCGGTGATTACATTGTAGGCATCCGCAGGGAGAAAAGTATCACGGAAAAAACTGCGGCGCTGCAGACACTCATTTCGGCAAACGGTATGGCACCGAATGAGCTTTACTATAGACCTACGTTTGAAAAGTTTACGCCTATTTTCCCTGATGAAAGATATCAGCTTGAGACTCCGAATACGACGGCAGCAATGAGAATTATGAACCTTGTTACTCCTGTTGGAAAGGGGCAGAGAGGTCTTATTGTTGCACCGCCGAAAGCCGGCAAAACAACGCTTCTGAAAGAGATTGCAAAAGCAATGCTGACGAACCACCCTGATATTCATCTCATGATTCTTTTGATTGATGAACGTCCTGAGGAGGTCACAGATATCCGTGAATCCATTACGGGCGGTAATGTAGAGGTTTTGGCGTCTACCTTTGATGAACTGCCTGAGCATCATAAGCATATTTCTGAGATTGCCATTGAACGGGCAAAGAGGCTTGTGGAGCAGAAGAAGGACGTTGTGATTCTGCTGGACAGCATTACACGCCTTACACGCGCGTACAATCTGACAGGGATTCCGTCAGGAAGAACTCTTTCCGGCGGTCTTGACCCTGCATCACTTTATATGCCCAAACGCTTCTTAGGTGCTGCACGTAATACACGGGAAGCAGGAAGCCTTACCATACTGGCAACTGCGCTTATTGAAACAGGCTCAAAGCTTGATGATGTTGTGTATGAGGAATTCAAGGGCACGGGTAATATGGAGCTGACACTTTCGAGACGTCTTCAGGAAAGGCGTATTTTTCCTGCTATTGATATCGCAAAATCCGGAACACGCAGGGAAGAGCTTCTTCTTACGGAGGAAGAACAGAAAATCGAAACAAAAATTCGTCAGTCGTATCTGTCCGAAAAAGATATGGAGCAGCTGATTTCAATATGCAATAAAGCAAAAACTATAGAAGAACTGCAGAAATTAATTTCCGGCTGAAAAGCCATACAGAACAAAGGGTGAAGGAAATGAT
>JAILNL010000032.1 GCA_024691625.1 Schwartzia sp. (in: firmicutes) | reverse complement strand
TTGTTCTTGATGATTTCGAGGAATTCCCAGAAAACAAAGGATTTGACCATGCCCTTTGCTTCCCATTTACGTACCTGCTCATCAAGAGCGTAGAGGAGCTGCTGGCCCGTCGTGGAGCCTGCAAATACCGTACGTTTATTTTTCTGACCGCCGAAGTTACGGAGGTCAAGGACGCCTTCCGGTGTACGCGTGAAAGGAACGCCCATGCGGTCGAACATGCGGACCAGCTCAGGAGCTGCTTCGCACATACCCTTTACAGCCTGCTGGTCAGCGAGGAAGTCGCCGCCATAGACCGTATCATCAAAGTGCTCGTAAATCGAGTCGTGCTCGCCCTTCGTATCCATGCAGGCGTTCATGCCGCCCTGTGCACAGAGTGAATGGGAACGTTTGTAAGGGCAGTAGGAGAAAATCCATGCCTCACTTCCGGCCTCGCAGACCTTCAGCGCTGCCATAAGTCCCGACAGACCGCCGCCGATAATCGCAATTCTATGTTTCTTAACTTTTGCCACCTAAGTTCTCTCCCTTCCTGCTTACAGCAGATAAACGACCATGAACGCTACAGAAACAAGGCTGAGCAGAGCGCAGAGCGCCATGGATGCTGCGTTGATGACTTTCTGGATGCGCGGACCTTTCGCGATACCCCAGGTCATGCAGAAGGTCGTGATACCATTGCAGAAATGGAAGACAGCCGCCAGCATGCCGATGAGGTAAAGAACCCAGATGACCGGATTCTGGAAGTAGCTCTGCAAAAGCTGGAAGGAGATGTGCGCACCGCTGCCCTTAACGAGGACACGGAGATACATTACATGCCAGATCAGGAAGGCAAGGAGATACCAAGCCGTCATGCGCTGGAGCCAGAACTGGATGTTCTGGATATAAGAATAGTGTTGCGGATTGTTCTTTGCCTGAGCGCCGATGTATGCGCCATATATAGCATGGAACAGGAACGGGCATGCAACCAGTGCAAGCTCGATAGGAATCATGATGTGTGGCGGAATGGATGCCAACATGTCGACCGCTGCATTGAAAGATGCCGGGCTGATAAGTACGCGGGCGTTTGTAATGATATGTTCCAAAAGGAAACCGCCAACGATAACGAGACCGCACAAGGAATGCAGACGGCGAAGATAAAATGTTACATTAAACATACTAAGCCTCCTAAAAATTACCGTACGGGAAGGCTTTCCCCTCTCTCATGTACGGATAAAACGCAATTTCGCAAGTAAGATTATTCCTTACGATACGGCTTCTGTCCGATTTCGTAGAAGTTGTTTCCTTCGGAATCGATAACAACGATTGCCGGGAAATCTTCTACCGTAAGAGCAGCCAGTGCTTCCGGTCCAAGCTCGGAGTATGCAATGACTTCGTATTTTTTAATGGATTTTGCAATCAGGGCTGCAGCGCCGCCGACAGCTGCAAAATACGTAACACCGTTTTTCTTCATGGACTCGACGACTTCCGGTTTACGGGAGCCTTTACCGATCATGCCCTTGATACCCTGGTCGAGCATCTGCGGCGTGTATTTGTCCATACGACCGGATGTTGTCGGGCCTGCGGAACCAATCGGGTCGCCCGGTTTTGCCGGTGTAGGTCCGAGATAGTAAACAATCTGGTCATGCCAGTCGATTGGGAGCTTCTCGCCGCGGTCGAGAGCCTCCGTCATAACTTTATGCGCTGCATCACGTGCGCTGTAGATAACGCCGGTAATCAAAACGCTGTCGCCTGCTTTAAGCTTGCGGGACTGTTCCTCCGTAAACGGAGTAGTAATACGAATTTTTTCTGCCATGGTTTTCTCTCCTCCCCTTTATCAGATTGTGCGGGATGCATGACGGCATGCATGGCAGCAGATTGTGACTGCGACCGGCAGGCCTGCGATATGCGTTGCGCCCCACTCAACATGAACAGCAAGCGTCGTTGTCGTTCCGCCAAGCTGAGGTCCGATACCCGTCTTGTTGATCATCTCAAAAAGCTCCTGCTCCAGTTTCGCATACTGCGGATCCGGATTGTGCTCATCGCAGCGGTGCAGAAGAGCCTTCTTGGACATGTAAGCAGCCTTATCCATCGTACCGCCGATACCAATACCGATGACCGTCGGCGGGCACGGATTGCAGTCTGCATGCTTAACGATACGCATTACAGCAGCCTTTACGCCCTCTACGCCGTCAGCCGGAACCAGCATTTCAAGTCCGGATTTGTTCTCACTGCCGAAGCCCTTCGGAGCGACCGTGATATGAATCTTGTCGCCTTCAACAAGGCTCGTGTAGATGACAGCCGGTGTGTTATTCTGCGTATTAACACGGTTGAAGAGCGGCTCAGCAACAACGGATTTACGAAGGTAACCCTCGACATATCCTTTTGCTACGCCTGCATTGATTGCATCCTCAAGAAGACCGCCTTCGATATGGACGTCCTGGCCGACTTCCACGAATACAATTGTAAGGCCTGTATCCTGGCAGTACGGACGATCCTCCGCTTTTGCAATTTCTGCGTTCTTGATGATCTGATCAAGGACATCACGTCCAACCGGGGACTCCTCGGTTGCACGGCCTTTTTTCAAAGCTTCATAGACATCCTCAGGCAGATAGTAGGCTGCTTCTTTGCAAAGCTGGGAAACAACCTCAGTGATTTCTTCTGTCTTGATAGTACGCACAACAAAAACCTCCTTTTGTGTTATGAATAATGACACCAAAGATAAATACCGTATATATACTTATTTGCCATCGATGCCAAAATTCCTGCTTATTTATAAAAAAATTTCTATACAAAATATGTATAGCAATTCTTTCACCAAATGACGGTCCCGACAAACGAAAGTGTTCAGCCGAGATAGGTTTTCAAAATGTCAGCCATCCCCCGCAGCGCTTCTCCCCGGTGGCTGATTTTGTCTTTTTCGTCTAGCGTAAGCTCTGCCATTGTTTTATTGTCTTCCACATAGAAATACGGATCATAGCCGAAACCGCCTTCACCACGTGCCACGGGCTTTATAACGCCGCGGCAGACTCCGTCTGCCGTGTACTCGGTACCATCCGTATCAACGAATGCAAGCACACATCTGTACCCTGCAGGCGACTCTTTTTTCCCCACACGCTCAAGCTCGCTTAAAAGCTTTGCGTTGTTGGACGCGTCGTCCGCATGATACCCGGAGAATCTAGCCGAATATACTCCCGGCGCACCACCGAGCTCATCAACCTCAAGCCCCGAATCGTCCGCCAGACATGCCTCTCCCGTTTTTTCCATATAGAACCGTGCCTTAATAAGCGCATTTCCCTCAAAGGTCTCAGCGTCCTCAACGGCATCCGGCATGTCACCGAATGCAGAAAGCGGAACAAGCTCTACATCGAGCCCTTCAAATGCGTTCATCATTTCACGGATTTTACCTTTATTCTTTGTAGCGACAACAATTTTCTTCATTTTACGCTTCCAATCCGCCAGTCGAGCTCCTGCCCGAGGCAGTCTTTGATGTATGAAATAAGGAGATTGTTTCCTTTTTCACCAAGCGCCAGCAGAGTGTCCATCTCTTCGCGCCGGAAGGGGCGTCCCTCTCCGGTTCCCTGTACTTCTACAAACTCTCCGCTGCCGGTCATTACCACGTTCATATCGACCATGGCGCTGCTGTCTTCCTCATAGCAGAGGTCAAGAATCGGTTCGTTGTCCTCCGATACCCCGACGCTGACCGCCGAAAGGAAGTCCTTGACCGGAAATGTCTGATCCTTTGGAATTATGCTGTCAAGCGCCAGCACCAGCGCTACAAAGCTGCCTGTCACAGATGCGGTACGCGTTCCGCCATCTGCCTGTATAACATCGCAGTCCAATATGACCGTGCGCTCACCCAGCGCCTTCAGGTCAAGTACCGAACGCAAAGAACGTCCTATAAGTCTCTGTATCTCCTGTGTACGTCCCGTCTGTTTTCCTTTTGCAGACTCACGCGCTGTACGCGTTTCCGTTGCACTCGGCAAAAGCGAATACTCTGCGCGAAGCCAGCCGATTCCTGTTCCTCTCTGAAACAACGGTACACGGTCCTCTACAGTTGCCGCGCAGATAACCTTTGTGTTTCCCATCTCTATCAGAACTGAGCCGGCCGGATATTTTTGGAAATATTTTGTAATCTTGAACGGTCGAAGCTCATCAGCCGCTCTGCCATCACATCTATGCACTGCAAGTGCCTCCCCTTCTTATTTTTTATCATAACGAAAAATTCTGTTAAATGCAAGTAAAAATAAATATAAGTAATAGTTGTTGTTTTGAATCTAACAAAAGGTTTACAAAAATATAAGGGCGATGCAGATGCACCGCCCTTTATTGTATCAATTTTCCTGATACTGTCGGAAATTTTTCAGGATAACAATAGGTGTTTTTTCTGAACCGTTTCCGAACGGATTGTCTATAAGTGCCTTTGATACCTTTTCCTTATCCAAACCTTCCGTCGCGGCGACGACAAAAGCGCGTTTAAGGTCGTTTGCGTCAAGAATAGCCGCTCCAAAGCAGCCGACACGTTCCTTTATACGCTTTACAACCTCCTCAGGTTCCTTAGGCCCAAGAACGACATGCTTGTCATACGGAGGCATTGTGCCCGTTACGTCGTCAATAAGACGTGCCTGCTCCCCTGCCAGCATGTAAAACACTCCTGCCTTGCCGACGAGACGTGCCGCAAAGCCTACGGCCATAGACATAATAACGCGCAGTGTTCCCTCTGAATTCATCAGAATCTGCAAACCGTGCGGAGATGCAAGGCTTCCTTCATCCTTAAAAAAATGACAGAAGAATTTTGCGGGCCACGAAAGCTCTACCTCCTCAGGGCGGATAATATTCCCCTGGGTAACAGCAACTACACTCTCAGCAACAGAAACAGCATCATCAGGTCCGATTTTATCTTTTGTATACCTTTCAATAGCGTCGACAATATCATCCTTATGTGTAAGGATTCTGGTCGGCACCGGTATCAGTTCACAATTTGCCACGTTTCAACGCTCC
>JAILNL010000164.1 GCA_024691625.1 Schwartzia sp. (in: firmicutes) | reverse complement strand
AAACACCTTACCAGGTATTTCAGCAGGAAATTGCTGCTATCCAGTAAGGTATTGCATTTGCTATTGCAATTTAGCAACATTTTTCCAACTCTTGAATATAATTTAACATATTATTGTAGTCTTTGATATTTAACACCCATTTTCATGCAGGAATTTGAATTGTACCGTCGAATTATGTAAAACAGGCTATATTATTTCACATTAAGCACTGTCGTAAATGCAACTGAATGGAAGTGATTTGCGTGCGTAAATTTTTATTCATTTTATCTGCTGTTCTTTTAATCATACTTACGGCAGTACAGCCGATATCCGCCGAAAAAAATTCATCACGGATACGTGTCGGATATTATGAAAACGGCGCCTTTCAGACAGGTGCAAGCCCCGGTGCCATACGACGCGGCTATGCCTACGAATACTACAGAAAAATATCCGAATACACCGGCTGGCGTTATGAATATGTATACGGAACTTTTGCAGAGCTGTATAAAATGCTTTTAGACGGTCAGATTGATTTGCTGGCCGGATTAGCAAAGACTGATAAAAGGCTTAGTACTATCGGCTATCCTGATTTCCCCATGGGCAGCGAGACTTATAATATCATAAAACACAACGGTGATGACAGAATCACGAGCGCCTATGAAACGCTGAACGATAGACGCATCGGCGTATTGGACAGTGCCATTGTACAAGTGCTCAAAAAATTTTTAAATGATCATAACATCAACGCTGATGTTGTGGTCTTTAATGACTATTCAAGCATGATGTACGCCTTTGAAAAGAATTATGTAGAAGCAATGGTCGTAGAAAGCGACGGCACACGGGAACGAAGGGACACTGAACTCCTGTACGCTTTTGGCACTTCAGACTATTACCTTTGTGTGAGCAAAACACGCCCCGACCTGCTCGAAGCGCTGAATAAAGCACAAGTGCAGCTTATGTTGGAGGAACCCAATTTTATTAATTCACTCAAAATAAAATATGATGTCGTAAACCGCAGTCTTTCAGAAAAAGAAAAAAAATGGCTTGCGGAGCATGATACCCTCCGTATCGGATATCTCAATAATTATCTCCCATACAGCGACACAGACCACAAAGGACATGTTACAGGGCTTTTAAAAGACCTCATTCCCAGAATCCTTGAAGAATTGGAAATTTCCGGGCTAAATGTTACCTACAGCGAATATGACAGCTACGAAGATATGCTTATAGATTTAGGTGACGACTATATAGACGTAGCTTTTCCTGTCGGCGGAGGTCTGTTCTTCACAGAAGAAAGCGGTATTTTCCAGTCCAATCCTGTTCTTCCAATCAATCCAAATCTTGTTTTTGCCAATGAAAGTGCTTCACTGGAACCTAAAATCTTATCGGCAAACAAGAATAACCTTATGCAATATTACTTCATAAAGACAAATTTTCCGGATGCGGAGATTTACTTTTACTCCTCGATTGACGAATGTCTCAAGGCAATCGTTGATGGAACTGTAGACGGCACCACAGTAAACGGAATAAGGGTAAATGACCTTCTCAAAAAACGTCAGTTCCGTGGACTTTCAATCAAGCCGCTCAGTGCTACTGACTCCCGTTGCTTCGGTGTAACCATCGGAAACGAAGGACTGTTGAAGCTGCTGAACCGCGGAATACATGTGATGGGACGAGATCAGATAGAGCCTCTGGCATACAAATACCTGGATGGACTCTATACACGCACCATGTACGATATCCTCATGGACAACCTGTTGCCCATAGGTCTCGCGCTGGCTGCAGTATCACTCCTGATAATAGCGTTTTTTGCACGGGAATCCAGAAATGCCAAGCATCGTATAAAAGAAAAGGAAGAATCCGAAAAGATTCTTGAAGCAAAGAACAAAGAACTCGATGAGAACAAGCAGGCACTCATAGCATCAAACAAAAAACTTGCTGAGGCAGCACAAAAGGAACAGGCTGCAAACGTGGCAAAATCCCAATTCCTTTCCAACATGTCCCATGAAATCAGGACACCAATCAATGCAATCATGGGTATGAACGAAATGATATGCCGTGAAGCAAGCGCGCCCAATATCCGCGAATACGCAGAAAATATTCGCACGGCCAGCTCCAGCCTTCTCGGTATCATTAATGATATCCTTGACTTTTCAAAAATCGAGGCAGGAAAAATCGAGATTATTCCTGTGGAATACGAAATCAGTTCTCTGCTGAACGACCTTATAAACATGGTAAAGACACGCGCAGACAAAAAAGGTCTCGAACTCCATGTAAATGCTTCACCCGATCTTCCGACACTGCTTTACGGCGATGAAATACGCCTAAAGCAGGTTGTAACAAATATCCTGACAAATGCGGTAAAATACACCGAAAAAGGTTCTGTTACACTTCGAATTTCTTTTGAAAAGACAGACGATAAAAATATCAAACTAAAGATTTCCGTTGAAGACACAGGAATTGGCATCAAGCCCGAAGACCTCAAAAAGCTGTATAATCCTTTCGAACGTATTGAAGAAAAACGCAACCGCACTATTGAGGGCACAGGCCTTGGCATGAACATCACCAAACGTCTGCTTGAACTGATGGGAAGTCAGCTTGAGGTCGAAAGCGTTTACGGCGAGGGCTCAAAATTCCACTTTACAGTGATGCAGCCGGTAATAGACTGGACCCCTATCGGTGACTTTGAAAATGCGTACCGCCGCGCTGTCGCCAGACAAAAATACTATAAAGAACGCTTCACCGCGCCAAATGCAAAAGTGCTGGTCGTGGATGATACGGCAATGAACATCACAGTAATAAAAGGACTGCTGAAAGCAACCCGAGTACAGCTGTCCGATGCCAACAGCGGCCGTGACGCATTGCCGCTTACAGCTGCCACACAGTTTGACATCATCTTCCTCGACCACCGTATGCCAGACATGGACGGAGTAGAAACACTCGAAGCTATACGTGCGCAGACCAACGGCAAAAACAAAGAAACCCCTGTAATCTGTCTGACTGCCAACGCCATCTCAGGAGCACGGGAATGGTATCTCGCACGCGGCTTCAACGACTATATTACAAAACCTGTAGACAGCGACCATCTCGAAGCTACGCTCATAAAATACCTTCCACCGGAGCTCGTTTCTCTTTCGGACGATAGTCAAGCGGGAGAAAACAATGCCGAAAACAAAGCCTCTTTCAGCAATGAGACTTTGGAAAAATTGCGTTCTTCCGACAGTCCGTTGGACATAGATGCCGGGATACAGCATTGCGGCTCTGCAGAAGACTACCTGTCAGTACTTCGGATATTCCTTGAATCCGTAGAAGAAAAGGCTGATGAAATCCAGCAGCTTTTCGAATCACGGGACTGGAAAAACTACACAACTAAGGTTCACGCCCTAAAAAGCTCGGCACGAATTATAGGTGCCGCAGCGCTTTCGGAACAGGCAAAGCATTTGGAGGACGCAGGAAATCAGCTCCAGGTTGAAGAAATTACACAAAAAACACCTGCATTGCTGGAACTCTACAGAAGCTGCAGCAAGCTTCTGGACACTTTCAAAACAGAAGACACTGATAACTCCGACCTTCCGGAAATCGACAGCGAGTCTCTCGCCGAAGCCTATGAAGCAATAAAAGAGCTTGCTGCCTCATTCGACTACAACAGTATCAAGCTTGTGCTTGCAGAGCTTGAAAAAACACGCGTACCGAAGGAATTGTCCGAACGGCACAACCGCATTGTCGATGCCGCGAAAAAACCAGACTGGGATGCTCTGAAAAAAATCTTTGAAGAAGCATAAAAAAACTGTGGCAAATGTTTTCACATCTGCCACAGCTTTTTTATTCACTCTGCATCTCCTGCAGCTGCTCATATTTCTTTTTCTCGAAAAAGTCCGCTATGAACTTCAGGAGAGCAGCCTTTTCCGTAGATTTCAAAAGATATCCGTCTGGCTTCAGCTCAAGAACCTTCATGACACTTTCCCTGTCCCCTTTGCCGGTCAGGAAAATGACAGGAACCATTTCTACATTTTTCTCATTCCGAATCATTTCCAGTACCTGCGGACCGCTGGTCACCGGCATCTCATAATCCAGCAGGATAAGGTCCGGTTTATTCTCAGCCAGATACATCAATGCCTGCGCACCTGAATTTACAATGGTGACGCGATAGTTAACCGATAGCCATTCATTGATTGTTTTAAGGAAGACATTGTCATCATCAACAAGCAAAATGCTTTTTCTCCGCGCGCTTTCATCATTGACACGCACAAGACGGTCAAGCTCGTCTATCAGCTTTATCACATCAAAAGGGCGCTCAAACCGAGCTGCCGTAAGTCTGTTTGGAATCGTCTTGCCCACCGTGGCAAGTTCATCAGGATTGCCGATAAGAACCAGCAGCTTATCCTCCGCGACGCAGAGATCCTTCAGATAAACAAGAAGCTCAGCAGCATCAGCAATGAAGCTTCCCAAATAAAAAATCAGAACATCGGTCTCTTTGCGTTTCTCACTCACCGAGGCAACCGTTGCATCTACAGGCAGAATCTCATAGCCTGCCTCCTCCAGATTTTTCTGAACCGCATTGACCAAAAACGGGGAACCATTTCGTATAAGTATAGCTTTCTTTTCCATAACCGGCCCCTTCCCGCCACGGTAATCCTTTTCTATCCGTAGTCTATAACTCTAATTTTACCAAATTTTTTGTCAAATTCAATATAAAAGTAAATATGCAATTTACCTCTAAGGCTTTATTTTACTCATACTTCCCCAGTTTTCCATCAATCTCTTTTCATCTTGCGCTTCCGCCTTTATAGCGATATGATTACATTGATATATTTTCAGTGGAAGTGAAAAATTTTGAACGATTCTTTTGTGCTCACCAACAATGAAGCTGTCGAAGAAAATGACGGACTTTCTTCAAAAAGCAAACGCCGCCTCAGAAACGCAAAGGCGGCAAACACAATAAAAGCATATAACTCCGACTGGCGGGATTTCGTTGACTGGTGCGCCTACAACAAAGTCGAGGCTCTGCCCGCACTTCCCGAAACCATAGTCAACTATGTAAACGATTTGGCCGACAACGCAAAGGCAAACACCGTTGCCCGCCGAATCACTGCAATCTCTGAAAACCATATAGCTGCAGGTTATTTCCGTGAAAACAATCCTGCGAAAAGCGCCCTCGTCCGTGCCGCTATCGCCTCCATAAGACGCGAAAAAGGAACATTTCAGCACGGAAAAGCGCCCATACTCCTTGAAACGGTACATCTTCTCGCAGGCTGCTTTGAAAACATAGACGACCTTGCCAAGCTCCGCGACCGCGCGCTCCTTTTCCTCGGCTTTGCAGGCGCATTCCGCCGCTCAGAGCTTGTAAATGTACAGATTGAGGACCTAACCTTCACCCCGCAGGGACTAATTGTTTTTATTCCCCGTGCAAAGGGTGACCAGCTGGGCAAAGGAAGCAATATCGCAATCCCCTACGCCCCTGACAAAACCATCTGCGCGGTCCGTGCGGTGCAGGAATGGATTCAGTCGGCAGGACTTAAGGAAGGGCCCCTTTTCCGTCCATTCAAGAAAAATCACGAGCTTCGCGACATACAGATGTCCGATAAATCCGTGGCATTGATTGTAAAAAAATACATTGCCGCCGCAGGGCTCAACCCCAAAGATTTCGCAGGACACAGCCTGCGCCGAGGCTTTGCCACAAGCGCTGCCCAGCATGATGTAGATGCGCTCTCCATCATGCGCCAGACACGCCACAAATCAGAAAAAATGGTTCATCGCTACATAGAACAGGGAAATATCTTCAAGGAAAACCCGCTGAACCGCATGTTCGACAAATAAAAGCACAC
Source organism: Schwartzia sp. (in: firmicutes) (assembly GCA_024691625.1). Classification (GTDB taxonomy): domain Bacteria; phylum Bacillota; class Negativicutes; order Selenomonadales; family Selenomonadaceae; genus Schwartzia. The sequence goes on along the minus strand of JAILNL010000164.1, from coordinate 533 downwards.
AAAAGCGCCCCTGTACGACAACAATTTCTGTCGTACAGGGGCGCTTCATTTATTCAAATTCTTTAATTAAAGTTTCGGGCCAGCTGCGACCAGGGATTTACCGATTTCATTTGTTGTGTATTTGACAAAGTTTTTGTTGAAGAGCTCAGCCAGCTGCTTTGCTTTCTTCTCCCATTCTGCTTTATCAGCGTATGTATCGCGCGGGTCGAGAACCTTCGTATCTACACCCTCAAGCTCCGTAGGAATCTCAAGGTCAAAGATAGGCAGCTTCTTCGTCGGTGCTTTTGCAATAGCGCCGTTGAGGATAGCGTCGATGATTCCGCGTGTATCTTTGATGGAGATACGTTTGCCTGTTCCGTTCCAGCCTGTGTTGACGAGGTATGCTTTCGCGCCGCTGACCTTCATCTTTTTGATGAGCTCCTCAGCGTATTTCGTCGGGTGCAGTTCAAGGAATGCCTGACCGAAGCAAGCGGAGAATGTCGGTGTCGGCTCAGTGATGCCGCGCTCTGTACCTGCGACCTTAGCCGTGAAGC
>JAILNL010000062.1 GCA_024691625.1 Schwartzia sp. (in: firmicutes) | reverse complement strand
CCAATAACCTGTTCTGAATGCTTTCATTTCCTCAAGCTGTATACGGCCTACAGTAGCTCCTACCTTGATATCCTTGCCAAATGTCAGCTTACCTCCGGAAACCTTGTAATCGTAAGTCATGCCATAGTCAGCAGCCGTGGCATGAGGGAATTTCCCCAGGTCAATAACCGCATTGCCGTACGTACCCTCTACATAAATACGGTCCACAGTTGCCCTGGTATCATTCTTCGCTGTATCCATGTTGTCCGGCTGGCCGTAATCGATACGTGCCTTTCCTACCCAGTGCTTGTTGATTGTCATTGTAGGCTCAAGACGCAACAGCACCTGATTGGTGTTTGTGTGATTCTTGTGCTCAGCAGTATCATCCATTCCCCAAAATTTAGCATCATTTTTTGCGCGCTGACTGATATACCGATACCGGACGCGTCCCGTCCACTTTACGTTGTCCACCTTTTTCTCAAGAGCAGACACCCGAACTCCGAGAGCGTTGAGTTCATCAGCGAACTCTGCTGCCAGTTTGTCGATCATAGCCCTGTCAGCTGCAGATACGCCGCTCTTTGCCATGGCGCGGGCAACCATCTGCGCCATTTCATAGCGCGTGATTTCCTGCTCGCCGCGGAATGTACCGTCACCATAGCCCTCAATGACTCCGTCCGCAGCAAGCTGCGCAACCGCATCATAAGCCCAGTGGTCAGCAGCCACATCCTCGAAAGGATTTGCCGCCGCAAACGTCGTGGACGTTGCTCCGACAGCCATCGCCGCCATCAGCATCGCAATAAACTTCTTTTTCATTACAAAATCCATCTCCTTTTCCCCTAAAAATTTTTTGGTATTTACCTCTACCATCCACACCCTTAAAAATAACACTGTAAAAGTAAATTTCAATACAAAATCAAAAAGTGATGGGATTTTCCAAAAAGTGATGAGTTTTTAATGAATTATTAATTTGTTAAGCTTCAACGTTTCATGTTTTATCTTATTCTCCGCTGATTGCCTCCAGCGATTTCTGACGGCTTTCAATACCGAGGCCGAGGACGACTGCAGATACGAGTACGAACACTGCCGCGAAAACTACGAATACAGGACCCATGCCTACACCCGCCGCAAGCATAGAGCCCACAAAAGCAGGTGCAATCATGCCGCCAATACGTCCGAAGCCTGCCGCCCAGCCGCTTCCGAGAGCGCGGATTTTTGTCGGATACTGCTCAGGCGTGTAAGTATATATTACACCCCATGCACCAAGATTAAAGAAGGACATCAGCGCCCCCCAGACGAGGAGTGTCTGTGCAGAATCCGCGTGCCCGAAGAAGTAGCTGCAAACGCCTGACATCAGGAGGAACAGTGAAAGCGTGTATCTGCGTCCTATTACATCAACAAGCCATGCTGCAGCGTAATAGCCCGGAAGCTGCGCAATCGTCATGATAAGCACATATTCGAAGGATTTTACGATAGCAAAGCCCTGTTGAAAAACAAGACTCGGCAGCCACATAAATATTCCGTAATAGCTGAATACAATGCCGAACCATGCGAGCCAGAGCATGATTGTACGCACGCGGTACTGTGAACTCCAAAGCGATGAAAAGGACGGTGTCTCCTTCGTTTCCGTACCAAGCTCCACTGCAGTGAGTTCTCCGTCAAAGGGCTTTTCTTCAACTCCGAGTTTTTTCTCAAGGGATACGACGATTTCCTTCGCCTCTTCAATGCGTCCATTTGTCAAAAGATAGCGGACCGACTCAGGCATGCGAAGACGGATCAGGAATACATACAGTGCAGGAATTGTCCCAATCCAGAATGCCATCTGCCAGCCGAATTTCGGAATCAAAAGAAATGCGATGCACGCCGCACAGAGCCAGCCCACACCCCAAAAGCTCTCAAGCAGCACAATGAAACGGCCTCGCAGCTTGGCAGGTGCATATTCGGACATCAGTGTTGCCGCCACAGGAAGCTCACCGCCCAGACCAAAGCCAACGATAAATCTGAATACCAGCAGCGATTCATAGTTCCATGCAAGTGCACACATACCTGTTGCAAGGCTGTACATCAGTACTGTGATAGTAAATACCTTCCTGCGTCCGATACTGTCTGCAAAGGTTCCTGCAAGAATCGCACCCAGCGCCATACCAATCAGACCGATACTTCCTATCCACCCCATCTGTCCCGGTGTCAGGCTCCACTCCTTCGCCAGCATCGGCAGAACGAAGGCAATAAGCCCTGTATCCATTGAATCAAACAGCCACCCAAGCCCCGTAACAGCCAAAAGCTCATAATGAAACCGTCCTGTAGGAAGGTTTTCCAATCGTTCCAAAATCATACCTGTCTCTCCTTTACATTTTCTCCTGTCTTGACAGTTGTATATTGTACTGCAAGTCATTGTAAAATGCAAAAAAATTACCGGCAGATATCGAAAAATATCCGCCGGTGTCAAATGTCTTTTTTATTTCAGCGTCAGCACCATGGTTTCATGCATATCGCTGAGGTTCTTTTCAATTTCCTTTATAGAGTCATTCTGATTTGTGACGACAAGCATTGTCAGGCAGTTTTTCCCTGCCTCGGCCAGCAGGTCACGGTCAAATTTTATAAGCGGCTGCCCCTGCTCGACCTTATCCCCGGCTTTTACAAGTGCTGTAAAGCCTTTTCCGTGCAGAGATACCGTATCAATTCCTATATGAAGAAGCATCTCAACTCCGTCTTTCTCCAACGCGACAGCATGCATTGTGTCAGGTACAAGCCTTATCTTAGCATCGCATGGGGCGCAGATTGTATCGGCATCCTCCGCGGGGTCGACAGCGAATCCATCTCCCATCATTTTTTCCGAAAAAACAGGGTCATCAACCTGTGTAATGTCCATAAGAGCACCGTCTGCCGGTGACGAAATCACAAGAGTTTTCTTTCCAAAGCCAAACATCAATGTTCTCCTTTTTCATCTGACTGGTATACAAGTTTTCCGCCTACTATCGTAGCCTGTACGCGAACCGCGCCGTCAAACACAGTAATGTCCGCGCGTTTTCCGGGAGTCAGCGAACCCATCTGATTATATACGCCAAGCCCCTGCGCAGGAACCTTTGTTGCGTAAGAAACCGTCATGGCAATTCCTGCTCCGGTGTTAGCTGCAAAATTCGCAACAGCACGGTCGAGGGTCAGTACGCTTCCTGCAATAGTGCCATCCTCAAGAGTTGCCACCTGCCCAGAAACACGTACAACCTGTCCGCCAAGCTCCGATTCTCCGTCACCCAGTCCGCAGGCTCGCATAGAATCCGTGACAAGTATAATATGATGCCCCTGCTTCATACGCCAGACGAGGCGCTGAGTCATGGGGTGAAGGTGTACGTTGTCCGCTATTATTTCACAGTCAACAGGAGTATCAAGCGCTGCCCCTGCGAGTCCGGGAGTACGGTGATGGAACGGAACCATACCGTTGAAAAGATGCGTCACGTGGTCGATTCCATACTGCAGAATAGCACGGCGTGCTGTATTGTAGTCAGCCGAGCTGTGTCCAAGGGAAACGACAATACCGTACTTCTGGCACTCCTCGACAAAGCTGTAATCTCCCTTAAGCTCTTCCGGCGCAATCGTGATAATGCGAATTACGTCCTTATACTCCGCAATCTGAGAAAAATCCGCAGGAACAATATGATGCGGAGCCTGTGCGCCCCGCCGCTCAACACTTATGAACGGCCCTTCCATGTGTGCGCCCAGCACACGTGCTCCGTCCTCAACAGGATTGCTCATAACCTCACGAATATGGTTAAACGAACGGTAAATACGCGGAAAATCATACGTCATGGTAGTCGGGAGCATTGCAGTTACACCCGTAGCCGCCTGATACCGCGCTATTGCGCGTATGGAATCTGCTGTCTCATCCATGGTATCACAGCCTACGCAGCCATGAAGATGCACGTTTATAAATCCCGGCGATACATATCCGCCGTGCGCATCAAGTACGGATTCGAGATTTTCACGTTCTTTTCCGCGAAGCCCCATTTCCGGAACAATACGCGCAATGTACTGGTCATAAAGGAGCGCCTGGTGGTCAACAATCTGAAATTCTCCGTGTTCATCAGGCAGTATAAGACGCCCGTTGATGATTGCTTTCATTGTATCCTCCCGTTACTCGTCCTCTTTTTCGCCAAGACGCGCCGCAGCCGCATAGTCTGCCAGCAGAAGCACGTTCCTGTGAAGGCGGAGAATTGATGCAGGTGCCTCAGGGGTGATGTCCCCTCGCACCGCCTGCCAAAGTGCCTGAGTTTTTCCTGCCCCGCTGGCAAGGAGCAAAATATTCTGTGCAAACATTATTTCCCGCACTCCCATGCTTATTGCCCAGTGAGGTGGTTCTTCCGGCTTCGTGAAAAATCGTGCGTTTGCCTGTCTTGTGGCTTCACTAAGCTCGACCACATGTGTATCAGGAACAAAGCACTGCCCAGGTTCGTTAAAGCCTATATGTGCATTCGGTCCGATACCGAGAATCATAAGGTCGATTCCTCCTGCAGCCTCAATTGCCGCACGGTACCGCCCGCACTCCAGCGCGATATCATCTGCCATTCCGTCAGGCGACATGATATGGTCTTCGCGGATATTGATATTATCGAACAAATTCTTCTTCATAAAATACCGATAGCTCTGCGGGTGATCCTCCGGCAGCCCGATATATTCATCAAGATTGAAGGTACGTACCCTTGAAAAATCCACCCTTCCCTCTTTGCATGCCTCTCCAAGAAGCTTATACAGAAGGAGCGGTGTGCTTCCTGCAGCCAGCCCCAGAACGCTGTCCGGTTTATAGGCAATCTGGTTGATGACGAACTCTGCGGCTGCTTCACTCAGGTCTTCATATGAATCGTTGATTCTTACCTTCATTATGGTTCCTCCTAAAGAAAGCTTTCCGTTTCGATTTATCTTTATTTTACACTTTCAAGCTCCAGTATACAATGCAATGCGCCCAACATTCCCGCGTCATTGCCCAAATCCGCGAAAGAAATGCGTGTCGTTTCGAACACATTTGAAATCATCACATTTGAAAGTTTTTTCTTGAGCATCGGCTCCAAAAATTTTTTCTGCGCTGCAATACCTCCACCGATAACAACAGCTTCAGGGTTTACAATACAGGAAATCGTCCAGATTCCCTGCGCAAGATAATCAAGCATTGAATCTATTGCCTCAAGGCAAATACTGTCGCCCTTTTGCGCCCATTCAAATACTTTTTTGCCGTCAACATCACACACGTCCAACGACTTTTTCAGAGCAACCCTCCTAACAAGCGCTGACGTGGAGGCAAGTTCCTCCAGCGTACCGCCTGCAAGAGGGATATATCCTACTTCGCCTGCAAAATTCGAAGTGCCGTGTATCAGCTTTCCGTTGATTATGACACAGCCTCCGACACCTGTGCCAAGGGTTATGCAGACCAACGGAGAAGCTTTTTTCCCTGCCCCAAGCCACGCCTCGCCAAGTCCCGCGCAATTCACATCATTTTCAACAGTGCATGGAACCCCTGCCAATTTCTCAAAAAAATCGCGAAGCTTTGTCCCTGTGTATCCTGGGATATTATCCGACGCAAATTCGATTACGCCTTTTTCCGTGTCAACAACTCCCGCAGTGGATACTCCGATTCCGTTTACCGGGAATTCCTTTTTTATTTCACCGAGCCTCTCTTCAAGCAGCTCAAGCATAGAGTCAATGCCTTCTTCGCGAACAGGATTTTTTACAGAGCCTTTTTTTACAAAACAGCCATTTTCATCCGCAGCTCCGTATTTTATTTCCGTCCCTCCGATATCGAAAAGCGCGTAAAAGCCCACTCTCATGCCTCCCAGTTCGAAGGAAGCTGTGACGGCGGTACGGGTGGCGGAAGATTCGTCGGATCAGCCTTCGGGTCCGCCTTTATCTGCTTTTCCTTTTCTTCAACCTCCGCTATGCCTTCCTTGAATTTCCCCAAAAGATCGCCTACCGCGTCGTCAAAATCCGCACCGATATGAAGCCGGCCCTCTTCGTAGTCCGGTTCTCCCGGCAATTTAACAGCCTGTATCTTCTTTCGTTCATTTGTTGCCGTCAGAAGTATTTCTGCCATCCGTTCCTTTTGATCCTTGATTTCCATCAGAATTTCCTTTCACAATATCC